>JAFQHB010000122.1 GCA_017398165.1 Bacillota bacterium | reverse complement strand
GGTCGCCTTGCACAGGGGAGCCTTGGGATTCATACCTATATAGGAACACAAAGTCGAATTGGGACAAATGAAATTGTTTATAATGAGCCATTAAAGGAGGTGGCGGTGATGGCGGAAAGTGGTTTTGCCGATTTTGCAGAGTGGGCAGCCGCGCTGCGCCAATGCCGCCGCTGCCGTCTTTGTGAGACGCGCACCCAGGTGGTGGCGGGTGAGGAGAGGGAAAAGCCGCTGATCTTTATGCTGGGCGAAGCCCCCGGCGGCCGTGAAGATCAGGAGGGCCGACCCTTTTGCGGGCAGGCCGGAGGTATTTTGGATGATTTCCTGCGGCTGGCCGGGCTGAAGCGTGAGGAGGTATACATCAGCAACGTGGTGAAATGCCGCCCGACACGCCCCTCCAAAAGCGGTATCTACGGCAATTATGCCAACCGCAAGCCCACCCCGGATGAGATCCGCACCTGCGCGCCGTGGCTGGAGGCCGAGCTGGCGATCCTGGCACCCAAGCTGGTGGTAACGCTGGGCGGTGTGCCGCTTTCTTATGTGTTGGGCAAAAACGGTGCGGTGGGGCAGTATCACGGGCAGCCTTTCTTTTGGGAAAAGCTGCGGGTGTGGGTGTATCCGCTGTATCATCCGGCGGCGCTGATCTATGACGCCTCCAAAAAAACCGCTTATGAGCAGGATGTCAAAAAGCTGGGGCTGATGTGCCGGGCGATGTTTGACACCGCAGAGGGGCAGAGCTCCTCTCAGGAGAAAAATGATGAAAATTGCAGTTTATGCCGGGACCTTTGACCCGGTGACACTGGGGCATCTCGATATTCTGGAACGCTCCAGCAAAATGTTTGACAAGGTGATACTGGCTATCGCCGAGGAAAACTATAAGGACAATCTTTTTGAGCCCGCAGAGCGTCTGGAGATCGCCAAACAGGCGACCGAGCATATCCCCAATGTCGAGGTAATGCTCTTTAACGGGCTGACGGTGGAGTTTTGCCGCAGCGTGGGGGCGCAGATCATTATTCGCGGCCTGAGGGCGCTTTCGGATTTTGAGAAGGAGTTCCAGATCGCATTGATGAACAAAAAGGTCGCCCCGGAGATCGACTCGGTATTTTTGATGACCGCGCCGGAGTATCAATTTGTCAGCTCCAGCATTGTCAAGAATTTCTCTACTCTCGGCTGCGTGCCGGAGGGTATCATCTCGCCCTGTGTGGCTGATGCCCTGCTGGAGAAATTTCACTGCCGCAATACGGCAGAGCAGGATTAAAGCCTTTGATGACGCCCTTTGGCGCCGCCGTATAATATTGCGTTCGGCTGTGGGCATATAAAATAAAAGCGAAATACCGGCGTTGTGTGCCGGATGATAGTAGGAGGTATTGTGATATGGCTGGTTTCTTCAAGAGCCTTTTTGGCGGCGGCGAATCTGCTGCGCCTGCTGCCGCACCCGCACCTGCACCCAAGCAGGTGAATAAAGGCCATAAAGTCGGTATTACCGACACCACTCTGCGTGATGCACACCAGAGTCTGCTGGCTACCAGAATGTCGATCGATGATATTTTGACGGTGGCCTCCGATCTGGATAAGGTCGGTTTTCACAGTATGGAGGTCTGGGGCGGTGCTACCTTTGACAGCTGTATGAGATTTTTGAACGAGAACCCGTGGGAGCGTCTGCGTAAAATACGCGAGGCCTGCCCCAACACCAAGCTGCAGATGCTGCTGCGTGGTCAGAATTTGTTGGGTTATCGTCATTATTCCGATGATGTTGTCGATCTTTTCGTCAAGAAATGTGTCGAAAACGGTATCGACATCATCCGTATTTTTGACGCGCTGAATGACGTCCGCAACGTCGAGAGTGCCGTACGTGCCACCAAAAAATACGGCGCACACGCACAGGTAGCAGTTTCTTATACCAACAGCCCGGTGCATAATACCGAGCATTTTGTCGGTCTGGCCAAAAAGCTGAAGGCTATGGGCGCCGACAGTATCTGTATCAAGGATGAGGTTGGCCTGATGGTGCAGATGCACACCCACTATACCACCGGTCTGGCTTCGATGATCTATCTGAAGGCCATCGAGGGTGGCTGTGATGTGGTGGATTGCGCTATGAGCCCGCTGGCTATGGGTACTTCGCAGCCGGCTGACGAGGTAATGGTGGCCGCACTGCAGGGGACTCCCTACGATACCGGCATCAAGCTGGAATCGATGCAGCCTATCGTGCCCAAAATCAAAGAGATTCGTTCGCACTATAAGGAATTTGATATTGCCAATCCCGGTGTGGATCCCTCTGTGCTTTCCAGCCAGATCCCCGGCGGTATGATGAGTAACTTCCTCTCTCAGCTGAAAGCCGCCAATGCGCTGGATCGTATCGACGAGGTACTGGCCGAGGTGCCCCGTGTCCGCAAGGATATGGGTTATCCGCCGCTGGTAACGCCTTCCAGCCAGATCGTAGGCTCTCAGGCTTTGATGAATATTCTGGCCGGCGGCCGCTACAAGATGGTCACCAATGAGGTAAAGGCGTACTTCCAGGGGCAATACGGTCAGCCGCCCGCGCCGATGGATGAGGAGATCAAAAAGCAGATCATTGGCAATCTGCCCAGCATTACCCATCGCCCGGCAGATGATCTGGCTCCCTATCTGGATGAGGCCAGAAAAGAGATCGGTGATCTGGCCAAAAATGACGAGGAATTGCTGCTGTACGTTATGTTCCCGCAGGTAGCCAAAGAGTTTTTGGCAAAGAAAAACGCCTGATTCTTTCATTGAATAATTGTCCCGCAAATAATTATCCCGCTCCGGTGAATTGGTCGGAGCGGGATTTTTTTTTGCATTGGTGTTGTTGCGGGGGCAGGGGCAGTTTTTGGGATTGTATAGTTAGGTTTCATCACAAATCTGTTATTTTGGGGGAGTGTACCACGCCCGGGAGTCCCCGTCGCCCC
>JAFQHB010000008.1 GCA_017398165.1 Bacillota bacterium | reverse complement strand
CTTCGCGCCGAATCTGGGCTCCAATGAGGAGGCTTTGCAGGTGATCGTGGAGGCTGTCAAGCGTGCCGGCTATCAGCCCGGTGTGGATGTGAAGCTGGCACTGGACGTAGCTGCCAGCGAGATGTATGAGGACGGCAAGTATAACCTCTCCGGCGAGGGCAAGATCAAGACCGCGGACGAGATGATCGAATTCTATACCGAGCTGATCGAGAAATACCCTATCATCTCTATCGAGGATGGTCTGGCTGAGGATGACTGGGAGGGCTGGCAGAAGCTGACTGCGGCTCTGGGCAGCCGTGTGCAGTTGGTTGGCGATGACCTTTTCGTTACCAATACCGAGCGTTTGGCACAGGGTATTGAGCGCAAGGCCGCCAACTCCATCCTGATCAAGGTAAACCAGATCGGTACTCTGACCGAGACTCTGGATGCTATCGAGATGGCTAAGCGTGCCGGGTACACCGCTGTGGTATCGCACCGCTCCGGCGAGACTGAGGATACTACTATTGCTGATATCGCGGTGGCAGTGAATGCCGGACAGATCAAGACCGGTGCGCCTTCGCGTACTGACCGTGTGGCCAAGTACAACCAGCTGCTGCGTATCGAGGGCGGCCTGGGTGTGGCTGCGTGCTATCCGGGCATCGAGGCTTTTTATAACCTGAAATGAGTGATCGAGCATGAGTGAGTCCGGATTGCAGGTCATTGGACACGTTTACAGTGATTTCGAGACTAAATTCGGCATACCGCGCCAGAGCAGTATCGTGGGGGAGGCATTATCCCGCGTGGTGATGGAGCCGGAATTCCGCCGTGAGGAGTTTTTCCGCGGGTTGGAGGAATTCTCGCACATCTGGCTGATCTGGCAGTTTTCGGAGAATTTGCAGTCGGGGTGGTCGCCAACGGTGCGGCCGCCCCGTCTTGGCGGTAATACCAGAGTCGGGGTGTTTGCTACGCGCTCACCTTTCCGCCCGAACCCGGTGGGGCTTTCCTGCGTGCGTCTGGAGCGTATTGAGCAGGATGCCGAGTTGGGGACGGTGTTGTGGGTGGCCGGGGCTGACCTGATGAACGGCACGCCGGTTTTTGATATCAAGCCGTATGTGCCGTATTGCGATGCCTGGCCGGAGGCGCGGGGTGGTTTTGCTGTGCCGCCGCAGGGGCATTTGCTGCGGGTGGAGGCTGCCGATGCAGTGTTGGCGCCGCTGGCGGCAGAGAAGCGGGCGGCGCTATTGGCGGCATTGGCGCAGGATCCGCGGCCGGCGTATCAGGATGACCCGGAGCGGGTCTATGGGATGCGGTTTGCCGGGCTGGACGTGCGGTTTGTGGTTGACGGCGGGGTGCTGCGGGTATTGGAGCTGACCCCGGCGGCAGCAGGTAACCGGTGACGGTTGAGAAAAGACGTTGAGAAATAAGAAAGCAGGGTTGATGTGGGTGCATCGGCTCTGCTTTTTTGTGTGGGTTTATTTTGAGTCTCTGTCCGGGGTGATTATTGGTGTGTATATTTTCTATGAATGTCCATTGGAAAATGAATAGGAGCAAGGTTCAACCTTGCTCCTATCGGATAGTATGTGCTATTTGTTCACCATATTGGAGATGGTCAGTTCATTTACTGTTTGCCGAATTTGTCCTTGACTGCAATCTAAGTAGCAAACCTGTAAGCAGGGAAGAAGTAAATGCAGTGGTTGACTGTACAGCCAATATCCCATACAATTCACTGCCATGCGAAGGCACGACATTGACAACGGCCCAACCTGCAAGGGCTAAAACTGCAAATGCAGCCGTCACAAGATATGCTTTGTGAAAGCGTTGCAGCAGAATACGAATGGCTAAAGCAACGATTATCGGAATGCCAAAAATAAACAAATAGTTAATGATAATCTGTTTCATACAATCATCTTCCTTTGTCAGATCAGGATTGGTTTATCTCTTCTTGCGTTTAAGAATATATGCTATGAAATAAGCAATCACCGTCAGGACGAAAACAATTACAAAATGCATAGACAAAACCAATATAAAGAACACTCGCCATTCGTTATTATTGAATATATCTGCTATCGATATCGGTGCAAGGGCTATCGTGTAAGTGATAAATGCTAAGGCTGTTGAAACAAACGGGGCTGCCCATAGCATTTTACTTTTAACAATATAAAGGATTATCACCGTAAGAATAGGGAGTACTCCAAATATCAAAAAATTCCACCAAGCCATACAATCACACTCCTTTGGCAGATTTTAATTTATCTTTGTATATATAAATGGAAAGACCGGCAAAAAAAGCCAAATCTCAACTATATCATAGCGTACTTCTATCCCTTTGTCTCACTCTGGGGCTGAAAATTTATAAAATCATAACATTTGTTAGCCTGACATACCATTCGAGTCAAAGGAGGCAGGCTTGTCCTTGCGGGTACTCTCGTCCCTGTCGTGGCTCCTTGCCTGAAAGTTTTTACCCCGCTCGTGCAGGCTGGATGCTGCGCCCTTGCAGGGCTGGCATCGGCTATGCACGAGCGGGGCGGGGTGCAAACCTGCTTAGGTTTAATTTTACATCAGCATAAAATACCCCAGCAGATCCAGGCGGCTGACCTCTTGCCGGGTGATGGTGTCGAGGTCGGCTTGTAGTGTGTTGGCG
>JAFQHB010000121.1 GCA_017398165.1 Bacillota bacterium | reverse complement strand
TCCGGTATTCTGACAGAGGGTGCGGAAAAGATCATTACCAAGGAGGATATTTCCGCCTTTGCCGGTGCCGGCGCGGATATCGCGGTGGTTTGGGCGGCGGCTTCATCGGTGGTATACCGCGCAGCTATCACCGTGGCACTACAATCAGGCCGGTCGGGCCGAGCTACAGCGGCGGCAGCAATATGAGGCCGGGCGGTACGCCGCAGGGCAGACCGGGCGGCAGTGGCTGCGGCACGGTAATAGCGGTACTGGCAGTCTTTGCGCTGATAATGATGGCGATGCTGATGTTGGTATCTTATGCCGACGGCGGCAGCGGCGGTTCTATCGCTCAATCTACATACGAGCGGGAGAAACTGCCGGATGGTGCAGTCATTGAGACAGCGTATCTGACGGATGATGCAGGATGGTTTGCTGATAAATCGATCGTCGAGAGCGGTATGAAGCAATTCTATCAGGCGACAGGTGTGCAGCCGTATCTTTATATGCTGCCAAACGGTGATACCACCTCGGTATCGGAGCTGAACACGCTGGCCGATGAGCTTTATGACCGGCTTTTCCGGGATGAGGCACATTTTTTGCTGGTTTTCTGCGATGATAATTATGGATCGTATAATTGCGGCTATGTGGTGGGCAGCCAGGCCAAGACAGTGATGGACGATCAGGCTATCGGCATTTTGGCGGATTATCTCGACCGTTATTATAACGATTATTCGATCAGTGAGGAGCAGATCTTCGCCTATACCTTTGCCAAAACGGGCGAGCGCATTATGACGGTGCAGGAATCGCCGCTGCCGGTGATCTTTATTTCTCTGGCTGTGGTGGCGGTATGCTTGGTGGCTTTTGTGGCGGTACGCCGGCATAATGAGCGCAAACGTCGCGAGATGGAGCAGATGGAGGAGATATTGCAGACCCCGCTGGAGAAATTCGGCGATACCGAGGTCGAGGAGCTGGCCAAAAAATATACTGATGAACAAAATCAATAAGTAAAATCAATAATCAGGCAAATAACTAAAATCAACGTGAACCGAGAGGAGAAATGAAAGATGTCTATTTTGGAAAGATTCAGCGACATTATTAAAGCCAATATCAACGATATACTGGATAAATGTGAGGATCCGGCCAAGATGATCGACCAGTATCTGCGCGATCTGACCGAAAATCTGGCGGAGGTCAAGAGTGAGACTGCCGCTGTGATGGCGGAGGAGACCCGCACTAAACGTATGGTGGATGATAACGCTGCCGAAGTGAAGAAATACGAGGATCTGGCCAGGAAAGCCCTGCTGGCCGGCAACGAGGGCGACGCCCGTGTCTTTTTGGAGAAGAAGCAGGAGCTGGCGGCAGCCGGTGCCAAACTGGCAGCGACATATGAGACAGCCCGTGTCAATGCTGAGAAAATGCGCCAGATGCATAATAAGCTGGTCGATGATATCGAGACTCTGCGCGGCCGCCGCGAGGCCATCAAGGCCAAGGTAGCCGTGGCCAAGACCCAGGATAAGGTAAACAAACTGACCGGTGCGGCTGATAAGGCTGAGGGTGCTATGGCTGCTTTTGACCGTATGGAGCAGAAGGCTGACCGGATGCTGGACCGTGCCAACGCGATGGCCGAGCTGAACGCCGAGCCGGTAAACGAGGTGGACGCGCTGGAGAAAAAATATGCGTCTGCCGATAGCAATTCCGAAGTCGATGCCGAACTGGCACGGCTGAAAGAGGAAATGGGTCTGTAAGTTTTTGCCCCCGCCTGCGCAGGTGGGTGGGGAGTATGACGGGGATTCCCGAGCGTGGTATACCCCAAAAAACCTATTGGTTTTTCATAAAATAAGCAAAATTTTTTTACAATAAGCAACGGAACATCAGCGCAAGTCAGTTCTACATTGACACCGACAGCGAGTCGCTGCCGGGAAGCAGTATCAGGTAACATTCACTTCGTTCAGCCGAAGTTGACTCCGCTGCATTGCCGCACATTGGTAATGTGCTGAATAAATGCAGCTCCGCAACATCGTGATCATCATTGTTTTGTTCCGTTCGCAGAGGAGGGGAGAAGGCCTTATATGCATTATACTATCGTATATCGGGAGCTTTCCTCTCTGGAAAAAGACCTGGGATTTTCGGCCAGGGCACTGTATGCGGCCAGCTATCATCGGGACAGCCATTACCGCCG
>JAFQHB010000120.1 GCA_017398165.1 Bacillota bacterium | reverse complement strand
TTGATAGCGATATTTGCTTTGGTAGATATAGCAAAACTCATAATAAAAAAGTATTTTAGCAATAAAGAATAATTACCAAACCTCAGTTAATTTAACCCTCCTGTCCGCCGTATTATCTGTCTGTCCGGATAATACGGCGGTATTTTTTAGCAAATATTCTAAGATCAAACATTTCTGTGTGTCATTCCGTACTTTTATGCACGCAAAATATATTGCACCTTGCCAAGCTGTTGTTGGATGTGCTATAATTCCAATGATGGTATAAATTTCTCTGGCTGCCTGATACGGCGGCATTTGGGGGCTGTGGAGTAAATGTTGAAATACAAGAGAGTCGTGTTGAAGCTTTCCGGCGAGGCGCTGGCCGGGGAGCAGGGTTTTGGTATTGATCCGGTCACTATCCAGAGTATTGCACTGCAGATCAAAGAGGTCTGTGAGCTGGGGCTGGAGTGTGCGCTGGTGGTAGGCGGCGGCAATATCTGGCGCGGGGCATCCGGCTCGGCCAAGGGTATGGATAGGGCCACCGCGGATTATATGGGTATGCTGGCTACTGTGATGAACGCACTGGCGCTGCAGGATGCGCTGGAGGGCATCGACGTGATGACCCGCGTGCAGGCGGCAGTCGAGATGCGGCAGTTTGCCGAGCCCTATATCCGGCGTCGGGCTATCCGCCATCTGGAGAAAGGCCGTGTGGTGATTTTCGCGGCGGGCACCGGCAATCCGTTCTTCTCGACGGATACTACCGCGGCGTTGCGTGCGGCCGAGATGGAGGCCGATGCGATCCTGATGGCTAAAAAAGGCGTGGACGGTGTGTACGACAGCGATCCCAAGCTGAACCCGAACGCCAAGAAATATGAAACGCTGGACTTCCTGGACGTATTGAATCAGGGTCTGCAGGTGATGGACAGCACTGCGGCTTCGTTGTGTATGGATAACGGCATCCCGCTGGTGGTATTCTGTATTGATGATCCCAGTAATATTATGCGCGTGGTCAAAGGTGAGCCCATCGGAACAATCGTTGGAGGTGTCAAGAAATGACAATTGCAGAAATTTTGAAAACTTCGGAAGATAAAATGCAGAAAACCTATGAGGCTATGTGTCTGGATTTCTCGGTAATGCGTGTCGGTCGGGCTGATCCCGCTATTCTGGATAAGATCACCGTAGATTATTACGGGACTCCTACGCCTATCGCCCAGATGGCGACTATCTCTGTGCCGGAGGCCAGATTGCTGGTGGTACAGCCGTGGGATCGCAGTATGATCAAGGCTATCGAGAAAGCTATCCAGACTTCGGATCTGGGCATCAACCCCAGTAATGACGGTACTGTTATTCGTCTGGCTATCCCGCCGCTGACCGAGGATCGCCGTAAGGATCTCGTCAAGAGCTGCAGCAAGCGTGCTGAGGAGGCTAAAGTTGCGCTGCGTAATATCCGCCGTGATATCAACGACAAGCTGAAAGCACAGGAGAAGCAGGGCGACGTTTCGGAGGACGATATCAAGAAAGGTCTGGATAAAGCACAGAAGCAGACCGACGATTATATCAAAAAGGTCGATGAAACCTTCAAAAAGAAAGAAAAGGATATCCTGGAAGTCTGATTCCGGGTTATTCATTGACAGGCAGGCGGGCATACTCTTAGCATATGCCGGCCTGCCTGTGCCATATGCGGCAGTGTGTCACGGTGTATTAACGCCAAAGCCGGATAATACAAAAACTGGCAGTGTATAGCAGGAAAAGCGATATCGCTGTCGAATAAAAATTAGTCAAACCAAAATAAGAGCTATAGAGAAATGCAGGAGGCTGAAATCTGAGATGACAGATATCTTGAGAAAGAGCCTGGAAGTCGGCGGCAGAACGCTGACTTTGGAGACAGGCAGAATGGCAAAGCAGGCCAGCGGTGCGGTTTTCGCGACTTATGGCGATACTGCTGTGCTGGCGACGGCTACCGTGGCCGCCAAGGCAAAGGATGGGATTGATTTCTTCCCGCTGACTATTGATTATGAGGAGAAAATGTATGCAGTGGGCAAAATCCCCGGTGGTTTTATCCGCCGCGAGGGCAAAGCCAGCAATCAGGCTATCCTGAATGCACGCCTGATCGACAGACCTCTGCGTCCGCTTTTCCCCAAGGCATATCGCAAGGACGTACAGGTAGTGGCTACCATTCTTTCGGTAGATCACGATTGCCCGCCGGAGATCACTGCTATGTGCGGTGCATCCGCGGCTCTGCATATTTCGCACGCACCTTTTAACGGCCCGATCGCCGGTGTTATTATGGGTATGATCGACGGCGAGTTTATCATCAACCCCACCCTGGAGCAGAAAAAAGCGATTATCCGCAATACCGCAGATGCTCTGAAGGCCTTTGGCTATGAAGCTCCCAAGCTGGCCCTGCTTTCTCTGGTGGAGGAAGTTACCTTCCATATGGCGGATACCGTTGAGGCAC
>JAFQHB010000007.1 GCA_017398165.1 Bacillota bacterium | reverse complement strand
GGGTCAGCGCCCTCGGCATGCTTGACGATCGGCACACGGGCCCGCTGGGACCAGACGGTCAGCTGCTCCGCCGCCGCGGCACGGAAGGTATCTGCCGCGCACAGGATGATGCGCCGCCCGATAGACTGCCCTTTATCCCGGTTTTTTCCAGTTATCTGGCGCGGGGGCAGGAAGCTGATGGCTGGCGTGTGCTCAGTATCGTTTTTAATTGGATAATGCTGTTTTTGGCGGTGGGCGTGGCCTTTGGGCTGGCTTTTGCGCCGCAGCTGGTCGATTGGCTGGTACCCGGCTTTGATGATATGACCAAGGAAATGACGGTGAACCTGACGCGCATTATGTTCTTTCAGGTGATTTTTATGTGCCTGTCGGGTATCAGTACCGGTATTCTGCAATCATATAAGAACTTCGTTGCGCCGGCTATCGGCTCGGTGCTGTATAATTTGGGTATTATTCTGGGCGGTGTTTTGCTGGCGGCACCGATCGAGCATTACTTCCCGGGCTATGGTATTGCCGGGTTCTCCGTTGGCGTGGTGCTGGGCGCGATAATGAATTTCGTGGTGCAGTTTGCGGCGATCTGCCGTCTGGGCATCCGTTACAGCTTCAGCTTTGACCTGCGGCACCCCGGTGTGCGGGAGCTGCTGACGCTGATCGTGCCGGTATTTATCGGGCTGGCGGCCAGCCAGTTTAATTTGTTTGTCAATCAGAATCTGGCCTCGACGCGGGAGGAAGGTCTGGTATCGGCGCTGCGCGCGGCACAGCGGCTGATGCAGCTGCCGATCACGCTCTTTGGTATTACGGTGGGCATCGCGTTCTTCCCGACGATGACGCAATTAGCGGCGCGGGAGGAGATCGCGGATTTCAAGGATACCGTGATGATGGGCCTCAGAACGGTGCTTTTCGTGACGATACCGGCTTCTTTTGGGCTGGCGGCTCTCAGTGTGCCGGTCATTCGCTTTATGTATGAGTTTCGCAGCGGCGCTTTCACTGCTGATGATACGGCCGAGACGGCCTACGCAATGGTGTTTTATACTATCGGTATTTTTGCCTATGCGGCTATCCATACGCTTTCCCGCGCGTTTTATGCGCTGAAGGATACTAAAAAGCCGGTCACGGTGGCGGTGCTTTCGATCGTGGTGAATGTGCTGCTTTCGATATTGCTGGTGCGCTATATGGCGCAGGGCGGGCTGGCACTGGCGTATTCTATCGCCGGGATATTCAATATGGTGGTGCTGATCGTGCTGCTCAACTGCAAGGTCGGTGACATCGGAACGGCGGCGCTGTGGCGTTCATTAGGCAAGACAACGCTGATATCCGCAGTGATGGGGGCCATCGTCTGGTGGCTGGCACGTCTGGCGGAGGCCTGGCTGCCGCTGGATAATAAGCTGGTGCAGTTGCTGGAGCTGGGGCTGATAATCGCGGTGGGTATCGCGGTGTACGCGGCGCTGGCGCTGCTGTGCAAGATGCCGGAGGCGGAGCAGATCATCCGTATACTGCGGCGCAAGCTGGGGCGGCGCAAGAGCCGTGCGGTGAACTAATTTGCTAATATCGCGAGCCGGCGGTGGGTGATACG
>JAFQHB010000119.1 GCA_017398165.1 Bacillota bacterium | reverse complement strand
AATCTGGGTGCGATCCGGGACCGTGAGTACGCGGCATCCATTGAGCGGCGGCTGGATGAGCTGGCTGCCGAGGGTGCGGCGCACGAGGCCGAGGCGGTGCGTCTGGCCGGCGAGCGTATGCTGTAAGAGTGCTGTTCGGCAGTTTGATGGCAATTTTATGATAGAGAAAAGCAAGTATGATAAAGAAAAGCAAGGGGTGTTTTGGGGCTGAAAGCCTGACCCTTGCTTTTTGTAGTGGTAAAATTTATATCGCGGGCAGGTGCTGCGCCGGACTTCAGGATAGTCTTGGAGATTGATTGATGCCGATACGGTAAACCGTCCGTCCAGGTCTGCAAGAAAAGGCAGTCGCCCGGAAAATGGTAACTGCCTGATATATTTGAATGTATTTTACTTTTTGTGCCGTTCCTTTTTGGACAACCAAATCAGGGAAAATGCGATGATGCCTGCTGTTATTCCGGTCCATACCAAACCAAGGTTTTTGCTGGCTAAGCGTTGATAGAGCATTGAGAGTGGTGGGACGGCACTAAGAACGGTCAGCAATACTGCGATTGCTATGGCAACGGCTATTGCCGCAAGTATTATTTTGATAACACTTGTGCTTTCGCTATTTTTTTTCACGATGCCACCTCCTGCAAAACTCACCTGTCATATTATATACGACAAAATATTCTATATTTTAACCCAATGCCAATATAGCATCTTTTTCTGTTTATATCAATCTTTAGTCAATGTTTGGTAAAACTGCCGAAGTCAGGACCTGTCAGTGCAAAAGTAAATTTGGGTGGTCTGACTTCGCTATTGCGAAAAGGGGGCGGCCGTGTTACAATATCTATGTATGCTTTTTATGGCGTTTGGGGGGCTGTGCCCCGATGAAATAAAGGAGTTGTAGGGAAAATGAAATTAGGTATCGTCGGTTTGCCGAATGTCGGCAAAAGTACATTGTTTAACGCTATCACCAATGCCGGTGCGGAATCGGCCAATTATCCTTTCTGCACTATCGAGCCGAATGTCGGTATGGTGGCGGTGCCGGATAAACGCCTGCAGGTGTTGACCGAACTGCACAAATCGGCCAAGACCGTGCCTGCGTTCATCGAATTCGTGGATATTGCTGGTCTGGTACGCGGCGCCAGCCGTGGCGAGGGTCTTGGCAACAAGTTCCTTTCGCATATTCGTGAGGTTGACGCTATCGTACACGTGGTGCGCTGCTTTGACAGCGAAACTATCGTACACGTGGATGGCTCGGTCGATCCGCTGCGTGATATTGAGACTATCAATCTGGAGCTGATCCTGGCTGATCTGGAGATGCTGGAGAAGCGTTATGAGAAAGCCTCCCGTATGGTGCTGAAAGGTGAAAAATCGCTGGCGGCCGAGGCTGCGCTGCTGCTGGAGCTGAAAAAACTACTGGAGGACGGCAAGCCGGCCCGTGCGTATGATTTCTCGGATGATGAGCGTGAGCTGATACACGACTTGAATCTGCTGACGCTGAAGCCGGTTGTTTATGCCGCCAATATGGACGAGGCTGCTTTCGTGGATTATGAGACTGCCAATCCGTATTATCAGCGACTGGTGGCCGAGGCCGAGTTGGAGGGTGCGGCCGTGCTGCCGATATGCGCCCAGCTGGAGCAGGATATTGCCGATCTGGATGCCGAGGAGAAGGAGATGTTCCTCTCGGAGATCGGTCTGGAGGAGAGCGGTCTGGATCGCCTGATCCGCGTCAGCTATGATCTGCTGGGGCTTATCAGCTTCCTGACTACCGGTGCGGATGAAACCCGTGCCTGGACTATCAGGAAAGGCACCAAAGCTCCGCAGGCGGCAGGCAAGATCCACAGCGACTTTGAGCGCGGCTTTATCCGTGCCGAGACTGTGGCTTATAATGACCTGATGGATTGCGGCACTATGGTCAAGGCCAGGGAGAAAGGGCTCGTCCGCAGTGAGGGCAAGGAATATGTGGTGCAGGACGGCGATATTATTCTTTTCCGCTTTAACGTATGATAGGTTTGATTGAATATGGCAGGGATTGGGGCAGAGTCGATGCGCGGTGTCGGCTCTGCTTTTTTGCTTTTGCGGGTCTGGCTGATCGCAGGAATGGTGCTGAGGAGCGGCAATTTAGCAGATTTATGCATAATGGGTGGTGTTTTTTGCGGTTTCGGTGGGCAGGAATCGCAAAATACATTAAATACACAGTTGATTTTTACATAAATTTAATGTATAATCTTTACAAGAGTAGCTGCAAGACAATTGTCCGCCAGTGGCGGATGTGTTCTTGTGGTAAGTACACTGTTGTGCAAAAACGATCTGCAAAACAGAAAATATCAGGAGGTCGAATTATGAAAAAGATTATTTCTCTGGCTGCTCTGCTGGCTATGGTGCTGACTTTCAGCGCAGGCTGCGGCGGCGACACCACCGGCGGTGACACCAACACCCCTGCAACCGGTGACAACGTAGTAAAAGTAGGTATTTTCGAGCCCGCATCCGGCGAGAACGGCGCAGGCGGCAAGCAGGAAGTTCTGGGTATCCGTTATGCTCACTCTCTGCAGCCCACTGTTGAGATCGCAGGCGAGACCTACACTGTTGAGCTGGTAGAGGTTGATAACCAGTCCGATACCACCAAGGCAGTTACCGCTGCTCAGAACCTGGTAAACAGCGACGTATCCGTTGTTCTGGGCTCTTATGGCTCCGGTGTATCCATCGCTGCCGGTGATATCTTCAAATCTGCTGAGATCCCCGCTATCGGTATCTCCTGCACCAACCCTCAGGTAACTCTGGGCAACGATTATTACTTCCGCGTATGCTTCCTGGATCCCTTCCAGGGCACTGTAATGGCTAACTACGCTATGGAAGAACTGGGTGCTGACAGCGCATACGTTATCACCCAGTTGGGCGATGACTACTCCAGCGGCCTGGGTAACTACTTCGTTCAGGCTTTCGAGGGTATGAACGGTACCGTTCACACTGCTGAGTTCCAGACCGGCGAGGTTGACTTCAGCGCAATCCTGACCAACGCTATGAATTCCGATGCGGACGTTATCTTTGCTCCTTCTGCTATCGCTACTGCTCCGCTGATCATCCAGCAGGCTCGTCAGATGGGCATCACTATGCCTATCCTGGCAGGCGACACCTGGGAGAATGAGTCCATCATCACCAACGCCGGTCAGCATGCTACCGACGTATATCTGTCCACTTTCTTTGATGAGAACGATACTGCCAACCCGGCTGCTGCTGAGTTCGTAGGCGGCTTCAAGGAATGGTTGAACGCTGATGCTCAGAATCTGACCAACAACGGCGGTTCTGACGGCGTTGCTGCTGTATCCGCTCTGGGCTTCGATGCTTACAACGTAGCTCTGCAGGCTCTGGCTGCTGCTGCATCCCCGACCGGTGCTGACGTTCAGGCTGCTCTGCCCGGTGTAGAGTACAACGGTGTTACCGGCTCCGTTACCTTCAACGAGAACGGCGATGCCAACAAAGATATGGCTTACATCAAGACCATCAATGTTGAGACCGGCGCATTTGACTTCCTGAAGACCCAGTCTGTTGCTGAGTAATCAGAAGTTAGCGCAGTTATCTGTGTAGAAATCAATGCTGAATAAGGACCGGGTGCTGCCAAAAGCTGCCGTGCCCGGCCTGCCCGGCAGAGCCTTGGCGCTCTGTGCTATCAGTCAAGAACATTGATCCACAGGTCGGCTATTTCTGCTGTTACCGTGGATCAATGTTTTTTTGCCGCAGAGGCTCTGCCGGTTTTTTGCCCAAAATAAGCTATATTGAAGAAAAATGGAGATCGCAATGGATAACCTTGCATATTATATCCAGCAGCTCTTGGCTGGGGTCTCGGTGGGCGGCCAGTACGCGCTGATCGCTATCGGCTATACGATGGTATACGGCATTTTGCGTTTGATCAACTTTGCCCACGGTGATATTTTTATGGCGGCCGGTTTCTTTATGGTATATACCTCGGCCAGTATGCCGCTTTATGTTTCTATCCCGCTGACTTTGCTGCTGACAGTCATCCTCGGCGTCGCTGTCGAGAGGATCGCTTACAAGCCGCTGCGTCAGGCGCCGCGTATGTCGATTATGATCTCGGCCATTGGCGTTTCGTACCTGCTGCAGAATTTTGCTACTTATTATACCGGCGGTCTGCCGCGCAGCTATCCCACAATCCCTTTCATCAGCGAGACCATCAAGATCGGTTCGGTCAGCACTTCGTGGATCACTCTGCTGACTCCGGTGTTGACGCTCATTTTGATCATCGCACTGGTTTTCCTGATCAAATACACCAAGGTGGGTATGGCTATGCGTGCGGTCTCGCGTGATTTTGAGACGGCTCAGCTGATGGGTATCAAGATCAATAACGTCATCAGTATGACTTTTGTTATCGGTTCGTTCCTGGCGGCTGTCGGTTCGATCCTGTTCTTTACCAGATACCCCACCGTTACGCCTATCATCGGTGCGATGCCCGGTCTGAAGGCTTTCGTAGCGGCGGGATTTGGCGGTATCGGTTCGATCCCCGGTGCTGTTATTGGTGCTTTTATTATCGGTATTTGTGAGAATATCATCAAATCGTTGGGATATACCACTTTCAGTGATGCGTTTACTTTCGTGCTGCTGATCGTCGTGCTGATCTTCCGTCCCTCCGGTTTGTTTGGCGAGAAACAGACGGAGAAGGTGTGAGCGTATGAATCCCAAAGTAAAATGGTCTATCGCGGCAGTCCTGATCCTGCTGCTGCTGGGCGGCCTGTATATGCTGGAGCAAATACTGCCCGCCAATTCTATCATCTTTACCGTCTTGCAGAAAGGCGCGATTTATTCTCTGATCGCAGTATCGCTGAACCTGCTGAACGGTTTTACCGGCCTGTTCTCGCTGGGTCAGGCGGGCTTTATGCTGATCGGCGCCTATACCTATGCAGTGCTGACTATCCCGCCGGAATCCCGTGCTGCCGTTTATCAGTATTATGACGGTGGTATCATTGATTTCGCGCTGCCGGTACCGGTGGCGATGATCCTGGCCGGTGTGGCCGCCGGCATCTGTGCCTTTTTGATCGGCCTGCCGGTATTGCGTATGAAAGGCGACTATCTGGCTATCGCTACGCTGGGCTTTGCCGAGATCATCCGTGCTATCGTGCAGTACGATAAGCTGGGTCCGATCACTAATGGCTCCAACCTGCTGCGTTCTTTCCCGGTGTTTCATTCGACACTGTTCCCGTTCATAGTATCGGGTATCTGTATTGCTGTTATTTGTCTGCTGATCAATTCTTCTTACGGCCGTGCCTTTAAGGCTATCCGTGATGATGAGATCGCGGCTGAGGCTATGGGCATCAATCTCTTTATGCATAAGGAGATGGCGCTGGTGACCTCGGCATTCTTCGCCGGTATCGGCGGTGCGCTGCTGGCTATGTTCCAGATGATGGTGCAGGCGCGTGCATTTACCTCGGCGATGACTTATGAGATCCTGCTGATCGTGGTTATCGGCGGTATTGGTTCGGTTACCGGCTCTGTCATCGCATCGTTCCTCTTTATTGCCAGCTCGGAGTGGTGGCTGCGCTTCCTGGATGAGGCTCAGTTCATCGGCGGTATGCAGGTGCCTTTCCTGCGCCCCGGCTTCCGTATGGTAGTATTCTCGGTTATCATTATGTTTGTGGTACTTTTCTACCGCAAGGGCATTATGGGCACCAAAGAATTCTCTATTGAGGGTATTTATCGCTTCTTTACCAAAGGGCGCTCCAAAGCCGGAAAGGGGGCCAAATAGCCATGAGTGAGAATATACTGCACGTTGAGAATATTACTATGCAGTTTGGCGGCGTAGTGGCGGTGAACAACCTGACACTGGATGTCGGCAAGGGTGAGATCGTGGCGCTGATCGGCCCCAACGGCGCCGGTAAGACTACCGCATTTAACGTCATCACCGGCGTGTATGAGCCGACCAACGGCCGGGTGGATTTCCAGGGGCAGATGATGCTGCAGAACCATCCCACCGGCAAGATGGCCAAGGCTTATAAGGGCGAGAATATGGGTATGTATAAGCACACGATGGTGAAATCGCCCGATGCTATCGCCAAGCTGGGTATCGCCCGTACTTTCCAGAACATTCGCCTGTTCTCGGAGCTGACGGTTCTTGATAACGTATTGATCGCGATGCATATGCGTGCCAAACAGAATATTTTCAGTGCGACCTTCCGCCTGAATTATAAGGAAGAGCAGCGTATGCGTCGTGCCGCTATGGAGCTGCTGGAGATCCAGAATCTGCAGCATTTGAAGGACGATATTGCCGGTTCGCTGCCTTATGGTATCCAGCGCCGTCTGGAGATCGCCCGTGCGCTGGCGACCGAACCCAAGCTGCTGCTGCTGGATGAGCCTGCTGCCGGTATGAACCCGCAGGAGACGCAGGAGCTGACCGATTTTATCGTGCAGATCAAGGATCAGTATGATCTTTCGATCTTTATGATCGAGCACCATATGGATCTGGTAATGCAGATCTCCGATCAGATCTACGTATTGGATTTTGGCCGCCTGATCGCGCAGGGTACGCCGGAGGAAGTAAGCAACGATCCGCGCGTTATCGAGGCTTATCTGGGGGTGAGTGAAGATGCTGAAGATTGAACATCTGTCGGTCAATTACGGCGGTATTGAGGCCGTACGCGACATCTCCTTTGAAGTGCCCGACGGCTCTATCGTGACGCTGATCGGCGCCAACGGCGCGGGTAAATCCACCACGCTGCGTTCTATCGCCGGCCTGCTGAAGCCGCGCGAGGGCTCTATCCAGTATAATGGTGAGGAGCTGATCGGCAAGCCCACCAATGAGATCGTCAAGCGCGGTATCACTCTGGTGCCGGAGGGTCGGCGGGTTTTCCCCGATATGACGGTATTGGAGAATCTGAAGATCGGTGCCTATCTGCGCAGCGATGATCTCTCGGAGGATATCCGCTGGGTATATGATCTCTTCCCCCGTCTGGAGGAACGCTCCTGGCAGGCTGCCGGTACGCTCTCCGGCGGCGAGCAGCAGATGCTGGCTGTGGGCCGTGCGCTGATGGGCAAGCCGAAGATCATTATGATGGATGAACCCTCTCTGGGTCTGGCTCCGCTGATCGTTAAAGGTATCTTTGACATTATCAAGGAGATCAACCGTCAGGGTGTGACGGTACTGCTGATCGAGCAGAACGCCAATATGGCACTGCATACTGCGGATATCGCCTACGTGCTGGAGACCGGGCGCATCACTATGACAGGCCCCGGCCGTGAATTGCTGCGGGATGACCGCATCAAGAAGGCTTACCTCGGCAAATAGCCGATTGTATGACTGCATAAAATCAAGCCCCGGCGCTATCGGAAACGCCGGGGCTTTTTTGGGCGGGGCGGCCCGGGAGTCTTGCAAAGAGCGGGCGGATGTGTTAAACTGGAGACAACAGGTGGCTGACAGGCCGCCGCAACGCCCGCCGAGCGGGTGTTATAGCGAATCTTGGCGTTGCTGCAGACAGGGAGATATGGTGATGAAGAATTGGCTGGAGCGTAAATTTACTTTGTTGACGGTGTTGTTTCATTTGCTGATGCTGGTGGTGACTACGGTGGCTCTGGCGGATTATCCCGATGCCTTCCTGGGCTGTGTGCTGGCGCTGATGGCGGTATATTTTGTGGTGCTGCTGGTGCTTTATCGGCGGCGCGTCATCCCCAAAGGCCCGGTGGCGGCGTATATGATCTGCACTCTGCTGCAGTTTGTGCTGCTGGATAGAGTAGTGCCGGATGTCAGCGCCGGGGCTGTCAGCCTGGGCAGCGGGCTGGCGCTGGTATTTTACATTTTGCTGCTGCTGGGCTCCTGCGTGGTGCTGGGCGCGGTGAATGGCTTTAAGTTTGCGGCGGCCAGGAAAGGGAACTGATCTGTCGCCATTGTCGGTGATAATAAAAAATCGAAAAATCCGAACCTTGCTGTTGGGGAGCAAGGTTCGGATTTTTTTGGTGGAGTCAGATGATTTGTTCGGAGCCGGCGAGGGCTTCGACCATAATGCGGATGCCGAGGCAGAAGCCGTCGCAGAAGGATTGTTCGGTGAGGGCGCCTGCGTAATCATCGGCGCTGTCAACGTATTTGTCGAGCAGCGTTTTGGCGTTTGCGTCGAGCACCGCTTCGAGGATTTGGCGGTTGTGCTCCTGCTTGCTCAGGAGTTTCTTTATCTCGGCATCGTTTGCCCCCAAATACCTGATAGGCTCAAGATCGCCGCCCCAAAGCCGGGCAATAGTTTCGGTTTTCATTTCTCTTTCCTCCTTGCAGTATTTGACATTCAGTGAATGTCGGGTTAATATCAAACCTAAGTAGTTTTTTCTACCTGCCCCGCTCGTGCAGCGCAGATGCCAGCCCTGTAAGGGCGCAGCATCCAGCCTGCACGAGCGGGGTAAAAACTTTCAATAAAAGGGTGGCAAGGAGCCCCGACAGGGGCGGAAGTGCCCGCCTGTGCCCGTAAGGGTGAAAGGGTAGTGGGTGGGTTGACGGGGACTTCCGGGCGTGGTACTCTCCAAAAAAACTAATAGGTTTCCGATAAATTATAGCACACAGATTTCTTATTTTCGACAATCACTGAATGTCAAATTGGCGGAATTGTTGACCGAGCGAGAGGCGGAGTAGGCGGGCAGGCATAAAAAAGTCCCCTGCGGATATGGCAAATTCGCAGGGGGCAAATGTCAGGTGTTTCTTCGGATGGCACTCTCCAGCAGGAAGAACGCAAGGCAGCCTGCCGCATAGCAGACCAGGTCGGCGGCAGAGAACGTCCTGCCCAGCAGTATGGAGAAAAAGCGATTGTCGGCCAGCCCGATAAGCTGCACAAAGTCAAAGTACTGACCGGTCTCTACAGCGGCGGCAAAGGCGAAAACATAGAGTGGCAGGGCGCGTACCTTGGTGGGCAGGAAGATGCGGATGAAGCAGCATATCAGCACCGTTACCAGCATATCGCCGACATACGGGCGGATGAAAGCATCCCTGACGAAGAGGGCGATGCCGACCTCTATAACCAGCAGGACGCAGAACAGCACGGCATAAAACTTTCTGAGGGTCTTTTGGATGATGGTCACCGCCTTGCTTTTGCAGTGTTGATGGAAGCGATCAGGATCCTGCGGATAGTACCGCAATCGTGCAGCAGGGAGTTCGTTGCTGTATCGGTAATAATTTCTGCTTTTTGCATCAGCTCCAGCCAGTATTCGGTTTCGTAACATTCCTTTAGGGAAATCTGCAGCTTAGCGATAAAGTCGGCCTTGCCGTGGGCATAATTGGCTTCGCGAATATTGGCACCAATGCTGGTGGCACTGCGTTCGAGCTGGTTTATGAGAGAGTAATGCCCTTTGATATTCTCGCAGAGCTTCAGCACTTTGACTGCGAAGTCCATAGAGAGGATGGCGAGCTTGCTTTCGGTCATTATAAAAAACCTCGATATATTATGGTAGTGCTCAGTGAAATCACTCGCTGCGCTCGTGGTGAAATCTTCGACTTTGCCTCAGGTGAAATCAAACCCTGCGGGTATGGTGAAATGAAATCCATCACCCGCCGCAGGCGGATTTCACTGCCCGCAGGGCAATTTCACCGCACCGCGATTTCACCCGTCCGACAGGGCGGATTTCGTTGAAAAAGGACTTGCCTTTGGTCGCTATTGTTAGCTTGGGTGGTGCAGGATATTGACCTGCGGATTCGCCCTTGTGATGGGTTTTGAGTGAAATCACTCGCTGCGCTCGTGGTGAAATCTTCGGCTTCGCCTCAGGTGAAATCAAACCCTGCGGGTATGGTGAAATGAAATCCATCACCCGCCGCAGGCGGATTTCACTGCCCGTAGGGCAATTTCACCGCAACGCGATTTCACCCGTCCGATAGGGCGGATTTCGTTGAAAAATGACTTTCATAATCAAGTCCTTTTTCTGGTGGAGGGAGATGGATTCGAACCATAGAAGTCGTAGACAACAGATTTACATTATGCCACCTT
>JAFQHB010000118.1 GCA_017398165.1 Bacillota bacterium | reverse complement strand
GGACGCTGTCCGAGCAGGACTATACCGTCACCTGGCAGGGGCAGAGCTACGGCTTTGATGATCTGGCGGATATCGAGGATGACGATACGTATAACGCCGTGTATCTGCTGCTGGCCAAGGAGCGCAACGCCGGGCTGGCCGGGCTGCTGGCGGATACTATACCGGCGGCCAATGCCTATGCGGCGCGGCAGGGCTATGAGAGCTATGCCGAATATGCCTACGCCGAGGAATATGGGCGGGATTACGCCCCGGCTGATGCGGCACGGCTGTATGCGGCGGTCAAGGAGCATATCGTGCCGTTGTATCAGAAGGTCAGCAAGATGCTGGCGGCAAATGAGCGATTCAGCAGCAGCGGTCTGGCGGCGGCACGGACTTTTGGCGATAGTGATGAGCTGCTGGATGCGGTGGCGCAGTATATGCCGCAGGTATCGGATGAATATGCGGCGGCACTGGCGCTGCTGCGGGAGAAGAAACTGGCGGATATCGAGCACGATGACGGACGCATCGGGGTATCCTTTACCACTTATCTGCCGTATTACAGCGTGGCGATGATATACAGCGGCACACAAAACGGCGAGCCGCAGGATATCGGTACCTTCGTGCACGAGTTTGGTCATTTTGCCTATTATATGTATATGCAGGGCGAGACACCGCTGGATATCAGCGAGTTTTATTCGCAGGGGCTGGAGGCGTTGTTCTGCAGCTTTGCGGATGAGCTCTTCGGCGAGGCGGGCGATACCTACCGCCTGCAGAATCTGGAGGGTCTGCTGAAGGCGGTGATCAACGGCTGCCTTTATGATGAGTTCCAAGTGCAGGCGTATCATATGGCCGCCCCCACCGCGGCAGATCTGAACAGGCTGTATTACCGCCTGTCGCTGGATTATGGGTTTGAGTACGCACATAATGAGGATCAGGCCTATAACTGGGTGACTACACCACATACCTTTATCCAGCCTTTTTATTACCTGAGCTATGCGGCTTCGGCACTGCCCTCGGTGGAGCTGCTGGTGCGGGCAGATCAGGATTTTGCCGATGCGGCCGACCTGTATCTGGAGATGGCGGCAGGCTATGACGGCCAGAGCTATACCGGGTTCTTTTCCGGGTACGGCTTTGCGGATATATTTGACGGCGGGGATATTGCCGGGCTGGCCGATGGGCTGGAGGATTATCTCTACGATGAGATCTGCGGCACACCGGGGCGGCAGCAGCTATCGACCCACTGGGCGTATAATGATCTGTGCTATGCACACGGTCTGGGGCTGCTGCAGGGTGATGCCGCCGGGCTGCGGCCGGATGATACCGCCCTGCGGGCGGAGGTCTTTCTGACGATGCAGCGTTTGCTGGGCGGCGAGGCAGCAGAAAGTGCCGGCTTCAGCGATGTAAAAACCGGGGTATGGTATGCCGGTGCGGCGGATTGGGCGGCAGCCAACGGCCTGACCCAGGGCAGCGGCGGGGGGCTTTTCTCCCCCGGCAGGGTGATGACGCGTCAGGAGCTGGTGACTGTGCTCTACCGTGCGGTGACCGGGATACTGAATAAAGATATGGACGAACAGCCGGCAGCAGTGGATACTGCGGTGCTGGCAGGCTTTGCGGATGGCGGTGAGGTGGCCGATTGGGCTGCCGAGGCCTGTGCCTGGGCCGTCAGCGAGGGGTATCTGCAGGGCATCAATGGTGAATTGGCTCCGGAGCGCGCGGTGACGCGGGCCGAGCTGGCGGCACTGCTGATGCGCTGTTTTGGCCTGTGATAAAGAATTGATACCAAAAATATTCGCGCCTGACCGACGGGGAAAATGCCGGTCAGGCGCTTACGCTTGTGGGGAAATTTACTTGGTTAAAAAGTGCAGCTATTCAAGGTCGAACATCAGGGTTATCTGTTCGGTCGGGTCAACGTGCGACAGGGTGCTGAACGTATGATACAGACCCTCCACCATCAGCTGCGTGCCGTCCGGGCTGAGGCAGCCGGTATACAGGCGCAGGTGGCCGGGCTGCTCCAGCACCCAGCCTGCGGTATCAAAGATAATGGTTTGTTTGCCGGAGGAACGGTCGTATTGGATGATGCGGCAGGATTCGATAGTCTTGTCTGGCTCTGGTAAGTTATCTTTGTAGGTCTGCAGCAGGTATATCTTATCCGTGTGCGCGCCGAGGAATTGGCTCTCTCCCCCGGGTACGGTAAACCAGCCGTCGGAGTGTATCCCGCCATCGACGGTACTCAGTTCATCGTCCAGAGTAACTTCTGCATCAGAGAATATCTGCACCACGTCATCGGTGGTTTCTACCATAAAGAGGGCGGCAACATCGTCGGTGCCGCTTATCGGCATAATGTCGCTGTAGTCCAGCCGGCCCGGGACTTCTTCGGTCGCTATCGGCTTGGTACCGGGGAGGTTGATAACGCCGGTCCTCCCGGTTGCTGCGCTGTAGTGGAATACAGAGCCGTGATAGCCCAGCAGATAGAGCGTATCGTTATCAGAGCCGCCCCAGGCAGCATCAACTATACCGCCGGTGATGCTGTACGGCAGCTTTTGTGCGCTATCAGCACTCCACAGGAAAAAATCAGTGGTAATGCGGTGATATTCACCCGGTTCGTATGTATGGCAGGCCACCAGCCACTGCTGTCCGTCCAGATAATAAACTTCTGTCAGCGGCTCGAACCCGGCATCGTAGTACGGTGCGATATCGGCGTATATTTGTTCATATGGTGCAATGATCTGGGTGACAGTCTGATCCTGTGCATTGATCGCGAGGTGTGTGCCTGTTCCCCAATCGCGCAGTACCAGACCATCCTGGGCAGGCGCTGTATAGCATCTGTCAAACATACTGCCGCCCATATCGGGGATGGGGTAAGTCCAGGCGATGTGTCTGTCATCGGCATCCGCAAAGACCAGACGTACCAGATCCTGATTGTAATCATCGCAGGTATAGATGTAGGATTCGGCATCCAGATAATACATATAAGAGATATTGATATCCTCATCATAGCGTATTATCATCGGCTGCAGGGTGGCATCGTCCTGGGTGGCGTCAGTACAGCCGGTCAGCGGTAGAGCCAGTGCTGCCAGCAGCAGCATTGTCAGAGTCAGTTTCTTCATACACATCACATTCTTTTGGATATCTGCACGATACCTAATATTAAGAAACATATTCGACATATACCCGGCAAATCCTCTTGCCTCGCGGGGGAATGGCGAAAAAAGTGTGCCAAACGGCGGATTTAAGGCATTCGTTGACTTATAAGGCATTGGTTGTTATAATGAAAATAGATGGAGAAAGATAGTGTAGAGGAGGATCTCGACAATGGATATATCGGTGGGGGAGTCTTTGTGGACTGCTTTTAATCTTTTCCTGCTGGCAGGGATGGGGGTACTGATGGTGCTGGCAATAAAGGCACTGCTTATCTATATCCGCAAAAATTCCTGACATACTTGTAAAACTTTATCGGTAGATCACCATAAATCGGCAGGAGGGACAGTTATGGAAAGCGCATATCTCATATCAGGGATGGCAGTCGGTATAATCATCGGTAAGGAGTATTACAAATATCAGATTGTCAAAAAGAAGAATCAAACCGTCATCGCAGAAGTAAAAAAATGGCTTGCTGATGCGGAAAAATCAGAGTAGTGCGCCGTAAAGCCGTTTGCTCGGCGGCTTTGTCTGTGTGATTTGCTGAAAGGAGGATGGGCTATGTCGGTGGGTATATTGGCATATTTCGCGATGGCAGTTAATTATGCTTCGTTGATACTGTCGGTCGTGGGGCTGGTGTTGGGTATCCGGGTGCTGTGGCTGGCTATCAGGGCACTGCAGATATATATTGACAAAAATGCTTAACATATTAGACGTGAAAAAAGCGCCCCGGGCTGTCTGGTACAGTGCCGGGGCGCGAGTGTTTTATTGATTCTTTTGCGCCGAAAGCGTGGAGCGCAGGAAGTTTTGCAGACGCTCTGTCTGCGGGTTTTCGAATATCTGTTCGGGTGTGCCCTGCTCGATGATGCGGCCGTCGGCCATAAAGATGACACGGTCGGCGACCTCGCGGGCGAAGCCCATCTCGTGCGTGACCACCAGCATAGTCATACGGCGGGCGGCCAGAGTCTTCATTACTGCCAGCACCTCGCCGGTGATCTCCGGGTCGAGGGCGGAGGTCGGCTCGTCAAAGAGCATCAGCTCGGGCTCCATAGCCAGACCGCGGGCGATGGCGACGCGCTGTTGCTGGCCGCCCGAAAGCTGGCTGGGCCAGTTATCGGCTTTATCCGCCAGACCGACCAGCTCCAGCAGACGGTGGGCTGTCTCCTCTGCCTGTGCCTGCGATTGCTTTTTGACCTTCATCGGGGCGTAGGTGATGTTGCCCAGACACGTCATATGCGGGAAGAGGTGAAAGTGCTGGAATATCATACCGGTAGAGCTGCACAGACGGCGCACCTGTCGCTCCGATACATATTCGGCCTTGCCGGAGGGCGAGCTGACCATCAGCTCACCGTTTATGCGGATCTCGCCGGAGGTTATCTTCTCCAGCCGGTTGACCGAGCGCAGCAGAGTGCTCTTGCCGGAGCCGGAGGGCCCGATGATGGCTACCGTTTCGCCCTGTTCGACGTGCAGACTGACCTTATCGAGGGCGCGCAGCCTGCCGAATTCCTTGACGATGTTTTGCATTTCGAGAATTGCCGCCATGATTTACTGCCTCCTTGCTTCGTGGCGGGAGAAGCGTTTTTCGACGCGGTCGGCCACTTTGGTGAGGATAAAGGTGAATAGCAGGTAGATCAGCGCAGCCACCAGATAGGCGGTGGGGTCGGTATCACGGTTGACAGCCCCGCGCGAGGCTTTCATCAGCTCGGCCACGCCGATGACGTAGACCAGCGAGGTATCCTTGACCAGCGTGATCATCTCATTGGCGACGGCAGGCAGTATGCGCGATACCGTCTGCGGCAGGATAATGCCGAACATCGTCTGCCAGCGGCTCAGCCCCAGACAGGATGCGGCTTCATACTGGCCGCGGTCGATCGAATTGATGCCGCCGCGGTAGATCTCGGCCAGATAGGCCGAGTAATTCAGCACGAAAGTAATGACTGCCGTCGGCAGCGGATCCATCGCAAAGCCAAACCATATCGGCAGCATATAAAAGAAGAAGAAAAGCTGCAGCAGCAGCGGTGTGCCGCGGAACACCCAGACAAAGGCGCGGCAAAACAGTCTGATCGGCAGCAGGCGGCTGTTGCTGCCCAGTGCGACAGGCAGACCCAGCGGCAGAGCAAACACCAAAGTGAGCAGAAAGACCTGGACGGTCACTTCTGCTCCTTTGATAAGCGCCGGCATTATAGCCGATATGTACGTAATTGTTTCAGACATTACTCAGCGTAATCTTCCAGAATAACGATGTTGGTGCCGAACCATTTCTCGGAGATCTCGGCAGCCTGGCCGTTATCGATCAGGGTCTGGATTGCCTCGTTCACCTTGTCGGCAGCATCGGTCTCGCCCTGACGGAAGCCGATAGCGTAGAAATCATCACCGAAGTTATAATCGCAGACAGTCATAATGCTGTCCATATTGGCGTTTTTGTACTCGCCCAGTACCTGGTCAACGACCATTACATCGGCGCGGCCGCCCTGCATAGCCAGGATGGCTTCATCATAGGTGGGGAATTCCATAACGTTGGCTTCGAAAGCAGCCCATGCTTCATTAGCCTGCATAGTCTCCAGAGCTGCACTCTGTGCCTGGGTAGCGATCTTCAGATCAGCCAGATCCTCGGCGGTATCAACGGTGATGGTATCGTCCATAGTCATAACGACGATCTTGTTGTTCAGGTATTTCTTGGTCAGCGCCATACTCTCCTGACGGGCGGGGGTGGCAGACATACCGTTCCAGATGCAGTCGATACGCTTGCTGGAAAGCTCCAGCTCTTTGGAATCCCAGTCGATCGGCTGGAAAGTAACGGTAACGCCCAATTCCTCACCGACAGCGGTGGCCAGATCGATATCAAAGCCTACCAGATTGCCGGCCTCATCACGGAAGCCCATCGGTGCAAAGGTATCATCAAGGCCGACGATCAGCTCGCCTTTATCCTCAATATAAGCCCAACCGGTCAGTTCGCCGGTCTGGGTATCATCGCCGCCGGTGGTATCACCGCCGCAGCCGGTCAGCATACCGCACATCAGAGCGGCACTCAGCAAAAGCATCAGTTTTTTCATAATATTCCACATTCCTTTCTCCCCGCCTGATCGGATATGGGGCGGGCAGGCGCTGATAGAGTGCGCCCGGTATTTATTCTGCATCATATCGCCGTGCGGCTGATACCGCTGTCGGGGATTTTAATGCTTTATCACGTTAAAGTAATAGTAGCATAACCGGGTAATTATGTCAAGTCTTTTCGAAAAAATTTTGGAAAGTAATTGCATTTAGTCTTGAAGTGTGCTATAATATCGCTTAGACATTTGCAGAAACATATTTTTCGAGGTGTGGCTCAGTTTGGTAGAGCGCTGCGTTCGGGACGCAGAGGCCGCAGGTTCAAATCCTGTCACCTCGACCATGGGTAAGTCTTAACGGACTTACCCTTTTTGTTGCATTCTCGTTAATTCGTTTAGTTTAGGTTTCAGCAAATAAATCCTGTTCCCGGATTTCATAATTCAGTCGCTATTGAAGTTGATAGGTAACTTTGATAAAATAATACTTAACATATCGATACTGGAGAAAGGAATTACAACCAGATGACTATCGATCTTACGCTAAATATCGGTGACCTTTTGGCCGTTTTTGTTGCACTTTTAGCTTTCATTGGGGCAGTGTATATTGGTATACAGCAAAATAATATTAACAAAAAAATGTTATCTTTACAGGATGCTGTTGATGTTTATCTCGCAATTGGAGCTTACCAGGCAACATTTGAACAGGAAACGATATACGCTCCCGTTATTATGATACATAATATCAGTACCTTACCTATTGCATTATGCGGGTATACTTTCAATGGCATTGAACGAAAAATCCCTGCGTATAGGCTTCCTCCAGCATCACAGTTCCCTAATGCACACTATTATGTTTATTTACCAATCAAAGACATAGATTATGTCTCTTTTGTACTAGAGTTAGAAGATTCATTTAAACGCAAATGGAAAGTTAACGGGTTCGCCGAAATCAAAAACGGAAAATGGGAAATATCATCTGATACTCCCGAAAACAAAGGATGACAATTCTTCATTTGATGAATAGGCACTATTACTTACGTTTTAGAGAATCATCAATTCGTATATCAAACTTGCCTGCGGCAAATGAATATTTGCAGGTGTAAAGCGAACGATTTCACTAAAAACTGTCAGAGTGTGGAATCATATGCAGATATATTGAAAATATCTCAACTTGGAAGTAAAATAGACATGAGAAAGGTGGTGATGCTGTGGATACGCACGCTCGTCTCCGGCAGTTATTGCGAGAGCGCGGTTGGACGGAGTACAAACTATCAAAAGAGTGCGGTTTGGCACAATCCACGATTGGTAACATTTTCAGAAGAAATACAGTTCCCTCCGTTGCGACCCTTGAGACGATATGCAGAGGATTCGGCATCACTATGTCGCAGTTCTTTGCCGACACAGATATGGTCGAGCTGACACCGGATATGAAGGAACTGTTTGACTGTTGGGTCTGTCTCACTCCGAGTCAGAAATCTGCAGCCATCCAAATACTCAAGGCGATGAGCCATGACAACGACTGAATAATACGGTTTAATAATAGGAAGCCTGCGGGCTTCTTATCTTTTGTTGCCGCTGCATTCGCTTATACCCCCCCCCTCCTCCCAAAACAACAAAAAAACACCGACCCTCGGCAAATGGCCACTCTGCCGGGTCGGTGTTTTTTTGATTGGATTGTATCAGATCAGATTGTCGGCTTTGGCCAGCATGCGGGCTTTCTGCAGACGGTATTCGCTGTCGAAGTAAACGCCGGTCTGGGATTCCGGCATATCGCTGCCAAAGGCGCGGCGGGAGAGCGAGAGTACCGGCGGCACTTGCAGGCGTTTGGCGGCGCCCAGCCCGCGGAAGAGCTGCCACCAGTGTTCGCAGTCCTTGATGAAATCGAGTGTGGTCGGGAAAAGCTCACGCAGCTGCTGATGGCCGCAGCCGATGACCTCCGGCAGCTTGCCGTCATTGTAGAAAGCGAGGGTATCGCTGATGTCCTGACCCCATTCCACCCAACTGCGGAACAGATAATCGTGGTAGGCGTAGGTCAGCGGATCGCCCAGCCCCTGCTCGATGCTCTGGGCGTCGGAAAGCTCGGCACTGGGGGTGATCTCCAGCGCGGCCAGCGGAATGAGGCCGGACGTCTGGTAGATGTGTCTGGCCAGCTCATACACCTGGCACTTCCACAGATCGCCCAGCGGGGCGAAATAGCCGGTGGTATCGCCGTACATAGTGGCATAGCCGACGGTCAGCTCGCTTTTGTTGCTGTTGCAGGTGGCCGCCCCGCCAAAGGCAGCCGCCGCGGCGGCCAGCAGCACTGCACCGCGTTGTCTGGACTGCACGTTCTCCAGCATAGTGTCGGAAAGCGGCAGACCCGCACCTGCCAGCTGTTCGGCGGTGTTATCCACTGCCTGCTGGATGGGCAGCTCGATATAGCGGATGCCGAGGTTTTCCGCCAGCTTGGCTGCGATCTCTCGTGTGGCGTCGCAATTATAACGGGAGGGCATATTGATGCCCAGCACGTTTTCCTTGCCGAGTGCGGCGGTAAAGAGACAGGCATTCAAGCAGGAATCAATGCCGCCGGACAGGCCGATGGTTACTTTCTCAATGCCGAGATTGGCGGAGTAATCACGGATGGCGGCCACGATGCCGTTATAGAGCACCTCGGTGGTGTCGTTTTGCGGGATTTCGATGGGGGAAGCGTTGGCGGTATCCACGATCAGCAGTTCTTCCGAGAATTGCTGTGCCACGCCGATCATCGAGCCGTCAGGGGCAAAAACCGCACTGCCGCCGTCATAGACGTAGACCGGCTTGCCGGCATCCTGCACGCCGACATGGTTGGCGTAGATCAGTGTTTTGCCGGTGCTTTTGGTGAAATTCGCGAAGTCCTGCCAGAAAAGCGGCGTCTTGTCGTGGACGAAGCAGGAGGTCGCCAGCCGCAGCAGTATCGGGGCTGCGCCGATGGTTTGCCCGTCGGTCAGCAGGCCAAAGTGCAGCGGGCTGCCGTTTACTGTCAGCTGGAAATCCGCTGCCGGTGAGGATATCTGTTTGCCGTGCTGCGCCACATAGATGGCGCTGGCCGGGGAATGGCTGCCGTCCGGGGTTTTCACCAGCCCGATGCTGCCGAAAACGATAGCCATATCACCGAGGTTGGCCGTGCCTGCGATCAGCTTTTCGTTGGCTTTCTGACATTCCTGCAGCAGCCCCTGTGAAGTCCAGTATTGGCCGAGGAAGCTGCCGGTGACCGCAAGCTCGGGGAAGATCAGCAGATCGGCGCCCTCTGCGGCGGCACGGCGGCAGAAATCCTGCATTGTACGGAGGTTGATATCCGGGCGGGCGGCGCGGACATTCATTTGTGCGATAGCGATTTTGGTCATTTGGATTTGCACCCTTTCTGTTTGGTTATAAGTGTTTGCTGTTAATGTTGGTTGTAAGTGTTTGTATTGGTATCAGGTACCGTATTCATAGTTTCAGCCGGTCGGTACAGCATATCGACCTTTGGCTCAGGGGGTCGTGCTGATGTGATACCCATATCATATCACATCAGGGCGAGTTTTGCTATGATGAATCTGCGATTTGCAGCCGCTATGATGAATGGCGGTGAATAAATGAGCAGAGTACGCTCTGTAACTGTGCTCTATATAAAGAGGAAGAATAAGGGAAAACCGCATTTGCCGCAAGACGCAAATCCGGGCAGACTTGTTTGCTTATAATGGGCTTTGGCAGGTTGAAAAATTTCATATATATGCTATAATTGTTGTACCGATGTTTGGGAATTCAAAAATTTGTTTTTGGAATTCAAATGTGTGAAAATAATGAGGCGAAACAGCCTTGTGTTTGGATATAAATTCCCGGGGTATACTGCGTGCGCCGGGTCGGCTCGTCCTGTCCGTTTATCTGTATATTTTTATTCTGCGCGTACCGGGGAATATTATGGGCTGCTTTTGCAGCCATAATGAGCCGCTGTTTGTATTGTTTTGCACATAAGGAGGCGCCGCTTTGACGGAAAAAGAGTTAAAGAAACTTAATCGTTATCAGTTGCTGGAGCTTCTGGTTATGCAGACGGAACGGGCAGATGAATTGCAGAAAAAAGTGGATGAATTGCAGGAACGTTTGGCGGAAAGAGAGCTTGGTTTTTCTAAATTGGGGTCTATTGCCGAGGCTGCCGTGCAGGTTGCCGGGGTGTTTGAGGCTGCCGAGCAGGCGGCAGAGCTGTATCTGGAGTCTGCTCAAAAGCAGGCCGCGGATATCGTGGCACGCGCCCGTCATCAGGCGGCCGGGATAATTGTGCAGGCGCGGGCAGACGTTCTGTACATTACGGATGTCCGGGAAGATATTCAGGAAGATATTCAGGAGGATATCCAAGAGGATAGTAATATGGCAGCGGGAAAGCGGCATGCAGATGATAAAGAGATATAAGGGTAAACAATCGGCAAAAGACCTGCCAAAACTTGAAGAATTACAGAAAGAACTCTACCGGGAACGGTATAAGCGCCGTTTCCTCCGAATCCTGCGCCGCACGGTCGATGCGCTGATCGTTGTCGCCGCTGTGGCCGCAATTATTGCAACGCTGGTCTTCCCCGTGCTGCAAATCGCAGGCACCAGTATGGAGCCCAATCTGAATGACGGCGATATCGTTGTCCTGGCCAAGACGGACAAGCTGGAGACGGGTGATCTCTGCGCTTTTTATTATTCCAATAAGATTCTGATCAAACGGGTGATCGCAACACCCGGCGATTATTTGTGGATCGAGCCCGATGGCACGGTTTTTGTCAACGGTGTGGAATTGGACGAGCCGTATGTCCGGGATAAAGCATTGGGAGAATGTGATATCGAGTTTCCGTATCAGGTGCCGGAGAATGCCTTTTTTATGATGGGAGATCAGCGCGAGACTTCTATTGACAGCCGCAGCAGTGTTATCGGCTGTGTCGCGGCGGATCACACTATTGGCAAAATACTGTGCAAGTTCTGGCCGCTTTCGGATTTTGAGTGGCTGGGATAGTTGTCTGGTATACAGAGAGTTGGTATACAGAAAGAAGGAATAATTGTGAGGGAGCGTGTAAATGTAAACTTAATACAGCTGAATAAGAACACGCTCTACAGCACCGGCCGCAGGGTTACGGTATTTCTTGCGCTTTTTGTGGTATTGGGCGTGTTCTGGTGTCTGAAGCTGACAGGCATCACCATGGCCGGAGAAGCCTTCTGCGGTATGGCAGAGCATCAGCATGGAGAGAATTGCCCCACCGCCAGATTGATCTGTGACCAAAAAGAGTCTCCTGGACATATGCACGATGAAAGCTGTATTTTGCGGCAGCTCGTTTGTGAACAGGACGAGGTATCAGCCCATATTCACGATGACAGCTGTCTGCTTCGGGAGCTGATCTGCACCGAAACGGAGCAGGAAGGCCATACCCATGATGATTCGTGCCGCTCGCTCGAGCTGGTATGCACCGAGGAAGAGCAGGAAGGCCATACCCATAGTGATGATTGCTTTACACAATCGCTGGTATGCGATATCGCAGATGATCCGGAGCATACGCACGGCTCGGAATGTTATGAGGAATCGCTGACCTGCGATCTGCAAGAAACTGAAGGCCATATGCACGATGATGGCTGCTATGCCCCGGGGGAAGATTTCATCTGTGGGCAGGAAGAAACGGCAGGGCATACCCACAGTGATGATTGCTATATCGTACACGAGGATACTTTCGTCTGTGGTCTGGAGGAGACTGAGGGACACTCGCATGCCGAGGAATGTTTCTATGTCGGTATCGGCTTTGGCTGCGGTATGACCGAAGCCGAAGGTCATATCCATACCGAAGAATGTCTGACCGATGAAACCGAACTCGGATGCGGCAAGGTCTGTACTGAGGGACATACCCATACCGAAGAATGTTATGAATATTTGGCGGAATGTCCGCTGGAGGAACATATCCACGTCGCAAGCTGTTACAGTAATATTACCGCCGAACTGGAAAGCGAGGCCGACTGGCAGCACAGCCTGAGTGGTGTGACGGAAGAATTCTCCACCGCCGAAACGTTGGTGTCGGTGGCCCGCTCGCAGCTTGGTTATGCCAAAAGCACCCGGAATTTCGAGGTTGACCTGCAGGGAGTGCGCCGTGGCATCACCCGCTACGGCCAGTGGTACGGCAATCCCTATGGCGACTGGTCGGCTATGTTCGTCTCTTTCTGCCTGCATTATGCCGGTGCAGAAGACCTCCCGGTCAATGCCGGCCCGGAATCCATGCGTCTGGAATGGGAAGAAGCCGGCCTCTACCAGCCGGTTGACGGCGGCAGCCCACAGGTTGGCAATCTGATTTTCCTGCGGCCGGATGTTGCTGCCGCAGAATACTATGCGCCTGACGATGAATCATATAGTGAGGCTGATGCCGAATCATCTGCCGAATCAGATGGTGAATTTGAATCGGATAGCGAATCATCTGCCGCATCAGAACCTGACGTTGAATCAGACGGCGAAGAATCTGCCCCCGACAGTATATATTCCGGCACTGCGGATGCCGCCGGGGCGGTGGCTATTATCACCGAGGTGACCGCAGACAGCATTACAGTCATCCAGGGTGATGTGGATGATGCCGTTGCCGAGCGGATCATCAGTATCAATGATCCGGCCATCCTCGGCTACGGTCTGGTCCCGGAAAGCTCACCCTATGCGCTGACGATGGCTCCCCGCGCCGGGGAACTGACCTTTTTGGGCCGCACCGTAGATTATCCCTGCTCGCTGACAGGCAATAACCGCAGCTTTGTCATTTATGCCAGGTACGGCGAAGAGTATTATGCCCTCGTCAGCCAGCCGGCCGGCGGTATAGAGTACAGGGTGGCCGGTGTGCCCATCCGGATTGATGCCGACGGCAGTATCTATACCGATGTCGCTGATCCCGACAGCCTGCTGTGGAATTTCACCGCCAGCGGCAATAATTATTACATCCGCAACGCGGCCACCGGCCGATACCTCCACCCCGGCGGAGAGAACGGTATTATCTATGGATCCAACTGGCCTACCGCCCTGCGTAATCAGGACAACGGTGCACAGTTCATACATACGGGAAACAACGATGTCGGCATCTTCTTTGATACCGGGGAAAAGACCTTTAGTGCCACGACAAAGAGTAATGCCGCCACGCTGTATCTCGGTGTGGCCGAACGCTGTACGGTATGGCTGGATGGCTCCAACGGCGGCCTGTCCAGCCTGGGCGGCTCGCAGAATCAGAGCTACAGCATCGCTGCATCCTCTCAGATGACACTGCCAATGCAGTGGCTGTCCCCCACCAGGTACAGCTATCGCCTGCGGGGCTGGTATGATGTCACCCATAATCAGTATTACGCACCCGGGGAAAAGGTGACCATCACAGAAGATACGGTGTTTTATGCCGACTGGATGGCCGATACTTATGACATCGGCCAGTATAATGCCTACGTCGCCAATACCGTCAGTACCAACAGCTTTATCACTACCCAGCTTTTTGATTACAATTACCTTTTCAATATCCTCTCTGCTGACCCTGCCGGCAGCATCTCTGCGACAAACCACTCCGAAACGTGGAGTATCGTCAGCGATGAGAATGTGGAATACGCAGACCGGGAATCACTGAACTTCATCTTTCTGGACTATGGCAACAGCGGCACACTGGATTACCCCAATAACCGGCAGAATGGCGTCAACCAGTATCCCGGTGATGGTATTGTCACCGGCGGTATTTACAACGATGCCATAGGGGACGCCCTGTTTGCGACCGATGACCGTCTGCCGGGCAAGGTCTATCTGGGCACTGGCGATCACCTCTTCCAGATTATGGATGATGCCAATGACCCCTATTACGGCTATTACTATTATGATTCGGCGCGCAATGCCGCGTCTTATAATCAGAGCGATGAACGCTTTTACGTCTACGATTATCTGGAGGCCACCTCTGCCGAGATTTCCGCGGCCAAGTCGGATTTTCTGCCACTGAACTCGCCCTATGCCAATACCAATGGTCAGCAGCCGGGCACATACGAAGCCGATGACGAACACGCCGATATGACCAACTATCTTTACGATGCCAAATTCAGCGATTCGGATGATCGTGTCGTCACCAACTATGCCTTCGGTATGAAGATCGATATTCGTTTTTATCTGCCCAATAAGCCCGGTGAGGGCGGCAATCAGGATCTGTACGGTAATGATATGCGCTTTATGTTCTCGGGCGATGACGACCTGTGGGTGCTGGTGGATGGCGAGCTGGCACTGGATATCGGCGGTATCCACCAGGCTGAGACCGGCGAGATCAATTTCTCCACCGGTGAGGTGCTGGTGCAGGATGAGTACAACGATGCTCTATCCGCTGTGGTATCGGGGCTGGATGCCGGAGAGCATACCCTGACGGTAATGTATCTGGAGCGCGGTGCTTCTCACTCTAATTGTGCGATATACTTCAATCTGGCACCGCGTTTCCGGCTGGCTATCCAGAAAGAAGACGTGCTGTCCCGTGATTACCTGAACGGCGCTCAGTTTTCGGTATTCCGTGATCGGGAATGCACCATTCCTGCCGAGCTGTGGGAAAGTCAGGAATCCTACCTGCGGGGAGATCCTGCCGCCAACACATTTACCGTTGCCAACGGTGTGGCAAATATGTGGGGTATGGGGGCAGGCAATACCTATTACATTTGTGAAACACAACATCCTGATAATGAGGATTACGATTTGCCCAAGGGCATAATCCGTATGACGCTCGATAAGAAAGGTGCCGCCACCTACAGCGTTGAGGTTATGGATGTGGGCGATGGTATCTCGGGTGGTTTTACCGTCCACGGCTTCCGTGTGGATGAAGAAACCCAGCAGGCCAACATCGTTGCCACCAATGCTCCTAAGTGGGTGCAGGAAGTTACCTCCGTTGAGGCCAGAAAAGTCTGGGATGATGCGGCGGATCATTCCGCCCGGCCGGTGACGGTGTATCTGACCATCCACGACCCGGATGGTACCGTCCGCAGGCTGCAGGAGGCTCAGCTCAGTGCCGAAACCGACTGGCAGCACCTGTGGGAAAACCTGCCAAAGTATTATGAGAACGGTGACGTAATCGAGTACGGTGTGGAGGAAGCCTATGTTTCCGGCTATTACAGCAAGGTTGAACAGGTAGATACGTATTCCTACACCGGCAGCCAATGGACGGCCACCACGTCGCTGGAGGGCGGCAAGACCTATCTGCTGAAAACCGACAGCGGTTTCCTCTCTACCAAAGATCTCGGCAGTGATACCGGCTATATGTGGGTGGATGAAGCCACCGCCGGACAATCAGTCCAGGCGCAGTGGACGGTCACCAAAGGAAGCGGTGGCTGCAAACTGACCAACAAGGCCAACCAGACTATTACTTTCTACTACAATGGCGGCAGCCCTACCGACTTTTACGCATCTACCGGCGGGGAATCCAATGCGGCCAAGCAGTATTTCGCTTATTCGGTAAGCGGTGGCAAGATACGGCTTTACTACGACGGCTCAAATAATAGGGACTATTACCTGAGCAGTTCTATGACCTCCGCTCAGAAATTCAACTACAGCCGGAATCCATCAGAGGCACTGCTTTTCACACCGATGACATTGACACAATCATCCGTCAGCAAGCCGAAAGAGGGCGAATTGGCATATCAGATCACCAATACACCACTAAAGACCGAAACCTCGCTGACTGTCAATAAACAATGGCGCATCGATATCGGTGATGATCCCAGCCTGTATGAGAAAGCTCAGGTGACGGTGAAGCTGCTGGCCAATGGCAAGGATACCGGCCGGACGGTGACACTCAATCTGAAAAACGGCTGGTCGGATGTATTCCGCGGTCTGCCTTATCAGGATGATGACGGCACGCTGATCAGCTATACGGTGGAGGAAAGCTGGTCGAGCAAGGACTGGCTGGTGGAATATGGGCCGATCAACGCCTCGGGCGGTACGGTGCCTGTCTATGACACCACGGTGACCAATGTTTATCGCTGGGGACACGGTGTAGAGCTGCCCTCTACCGGTTCTCCGGCCCGATTACTGTTTATACTCGGCGGCAACAGCATAATGCTGTTTTCGTTGGTATCATATGGATTTGTCTCAAGGCGCAAGCGGGAAAGGAGGATGGAATAAGCCTTCTTATCGCGGGAAATTATGCGCCGCGAAGACATATCTGCAATAATACATATTATTTTGGGGAAAGGAATTGAAAACTATGAAAAGATTATTTGCACTTCTTTTGACGTTGATGATGGTGGCATCATTGTCCATCAATGCTTTTGCAGCAGAAGAAAAAGGCTCCATCACCATCAATGGTGTCAGCACAGACACTACCTATGAAATCTATAAACTGCTGGATCTGGAGAGCTATAATAAGGAAACGGGAGCCTATTCCTATAAAGTCAATGCGACTTGGACAAACTTCTTTGCTACGGATGAAGCCAAGGCATACTTCACCATCGATGAAGCAGGCTATGCTACCTGGACAGCCGCTGAAGATGATAGTACCGTAGCTGCTTTTGCCAAGCTGGCACTGGCATATGCCAAAGAAAATAGTATTGCTCCGACAAAGTCCTCTGAGAATGATGGTGAGTTTGTTATTACTGAAACAACCGGTAAGTTCTCTGATTTGGAATTGGGTTACTATCTGGTAGACTCCACTATGGGTGCTCTGTGTGGTTTGACTACCACTAATCCTGATGCCTCTATCAATGCCAAGAATGGTATCCCTACCATTGAAAAGCAGGTTCAGGAAGACTCTACAGAACAATGGGGTAATAACAATACCGCTGATATTGGACAAATCGTGAAATATCGCGTGACTATCAATGTTCACCCTGGTGCCGAGAACTATGTGCTGCACGATACCGTAGCACCTGGTCTTACTTTTGAACATGATCCGGAAAATAAACCTTATCCTAATGATCCAGATCTGGATAAGAGCGCAATCTTTAGAGGTGTATGGAAGATAGAGCATGTGATTCCCAGTGTGGGTACACACGTAGTTCCCGACAAAATGTACACGGTTGTTAACAATAATCTGGACGATGACTGCACTTTTGAGGTTCACTTTACCAAGGATTTCTGTGACGAGTTGCAAACCAACGATAAGGTCATTGTTCATTACAATGCTATGCTGAACCGTAATGCAGTTGTCGGCAACACGGAAAACAAGGGCAACGACAATACGGCTTGGCTGACCTTTGGTGAGGGCGGCAAGTCTAATAAAGACACCGTTACTACTTATACTTACGGCATTGATATCGTCAAGACCGATTCTCAGAACACCCTTATTGACGGTGCTGAGTTCAGAATTTATGATGCTGCTACAGGTGGTAACGAGGTTGCGGTTGTTCAGATGGATGATGGGGTGACCTATCGCCGCGCCAGAGCTGATGAAACCGGTGTTCCCATTGTTGTCAAAGATGGTAAAGTCCGTGTAGTTGGCTTTGATAACGGTACATATCATCTGGAAGAAATCGTCACACCTGTCGGTTATAATCAGTTGGCTGGTCGTCAGACGTTTATCATCGCTGATGCCAATTTGGATGCTACCTTTAATGGTGATATCTATTCTACCGGTTCCGGCGTGCACGTAGTCAATAAGACCGGTACTATGCTGCCCGAGACCGGCGGTATGGGTACGGTATTGTTCGTGACGATCGGTATGATGGTTGCGCTTGCTGCCGGCGTCCTGCTGGTCACCAAAAAACGCATGAGTATGATTCAGGACTGATAACGGTATCGGTAAAATCATATTGATCAAAAATTGCTGCGGCCTGCAGCGATGATATTGTTCCGGCGGGGGTGCTGCTGCTTTCCCGCCGGCAAATTGTAACATCAGGGAGAAGCCTATGCAGAGCAGAAAATCGACCATTATTCTTCTTATTTCCTTTTTTATAGGCTTGTCTATGCTGTTATATCCGACTATCAGCAGCTATTGGAACTCCAAAACCCAGAGCGAGGCCATAGTGGACTATGAGGCGATGCTGGCAGCCTATAAGCCGGAGGACTATACCCAAATCTTTGCCCGGGCTGATGCCTATAATAAAGCATTGGCCGGGCTGGCTGTCCCGCTGCGGGATTATGAGCAGCTGGATGATATGTATTGGGACGTGCTGGATGTCAACGGTACCGGGATGATGGGTTATGTGACGATACCCAAGATAAATATGGAGCTGCCGGTATATCACGGGACTTCGGATGCGGTGCTCAGTATCGCGGTTGGTCACCTGCTGGGGACGAGCCTGCCGGTAGGCGGGCAGGGCACCCACAGTGTCGTTTCGGCGCACCGCGGTCTGCCGACAGCCGTGCTTTTTACGCATCTGGACAGGATGGAAAAGGGCGATCTCTTTTATTTTACCATCCTTGACCGCAGGTTTACCTATGAGGTGGATCAGATCCGCATCGTAGAGCCGGATGATCTCAGCCTGATTCAAATTGAGGACGGGCGGGATTATTGTACTCTGCTGACCTGTACCCCCTATGGCATCAATACCCAGCGGCTGTTGGTCAGGGGGCATCAAATAGATGCTTCGCAAAAAAGCAGCATTTACATCGCCAATGAGGCTTATCGGGTAGAGCCTCTGATAGTGATGCCGATGGTGGCTTTGCCGATTATTTTTGTTTTGCTGATTTATGTAATGGTCGTACCTGTCAAGAAAGAATCGTTAGGAGAGGATCTGCTATAATAAAACGAATTATTTGTTTTTTGTGTGCGCTGATGATTGGCTTGGGGATGGGCCGGGGCGAGTGCGCCGCTGCAGAGATCGATCCGGCCGAATCCTTTAATCTGACGCTTTTTTATACACAGAAAGAAAACGCTTTTGCTGATCTGCAGATAGATATATATCGGGTGGCCGAGCTCGACCCGGATGGCGAATACCGGCTGATTGAGCCTTTCGCCGAATATCCGATCAATATGCGCGGGATTGATTCAATATCCGGTCGGCAAAAAATTGCCCAGACGATCAGGCATTATGTCGCAGCCAATCAGATAGCGGCTTATCAAAGCCTGAATACCGATGACCGGGGCACGGTGTCCTTTGCCGGGCTGGAGAAAGGATTGTATCTGGTTGCGGGCATCACGGCGCGCAATAATAACGGTGCTTTTGCTTTCGGTGATTTCCTGATCGATTTGCCTGTATCAGCCGAGAGTGATTATGATTCCGACGTCAGGGCCAATCCCAAATATACTCCCCATACTTCACCCGCAAAGTATACCGTCGTCAAACTGTGGGATGATGCGGCGGCTGCCGATCAGCGGCCGGCATCTGTCGATGTCGATATCCTGAAAAACGGAGTCTTTGAGAAGCGTGTTGTTCTGAATAACGCCAACGCCTGGTCTTACAGCTGGCAGGTTGAGGACAGCAAAGGTATCTGGAGTGTAATGGAGCCGAATGTTGCCGAGGGTTATCAGGTTTCTATCACCGGCAACGGGGCGGCATTTATAATCACGAATACCAAAGCACCCACCATCCCGGAGAAGCCCGAACCGCCCGACGGCCCTGAGCCTCCTGATGGTCTTGAGCCTCCCGGCGGCTCCGGCACGATCGGCGATCCGGGTACGCCCACTGCCTCCGGCACCCCCGGTGGCTCGGGGGTGCCCGCCACGGATGTGCCCAGGACCGGTGATACGGCACCGCTGCTGCTGTATGTGGTCATTATGTCCGTTTCCGGGTTTGGCCTGATGATGTTGGGCGTTTTGTGGCTGCGGGAAAGAAAAAATGATGAGAAACGGTAAGGCTGTTTTTATTGCCGGCTGTATGTTGATCGTACTCAGTCTGCTGCTGTTATTATTGCTGTGGGTGCAAATGAAGCAGGCGGAGCGCATCAATGCCGGAATAGTGGATACGATGGAAAGTGTTTTGGTCTGCCGCACAGAGGGGACGCAGGATCCGACGCAGACGACGGAAATGCCCGCGCTGGAGCTCCACGATGAGGACTTTATCGCTCTGCTGGAGATCCCGTCCTATGGATTGCAGCTGCCGGTCTGCAGCACCTGGGATAAAGGGAAAGTGCTATCTTATCCCTGCCGTTTCTGCGGCTCGGTCTATAACGGGACTCTTGTCATTGGAGGCTACGATCACCCCGGACAGTTTGATTTCTGTGACAGTATACCCAATGATACCGTGGTGAAAGTAACCGATATGACCGGCTGTACGTTCTCCTACGTGGTGGATGATATAGAACGCTCCGCCTCCGCACCGGCCGAGGTTTTGATAGATGATACCGCCGATCTGACGCTTTTTGTGCGAGATGCTCAATTACTGGAATACATCATTCTGCGTTGTGTGGTGAAGTAAGAAGATGAAATCTCTGATTACCAGAATTTTGGCGGCGGCGTTTTTGATGTTGTTTTTGTATTCCGGCTGGCATTTGTGTCAAATCCTCATTGAATACAGGACGGCGGACGCACAATATGATAAGCTCGGAGAATATGTTTCCGCCCCCGGCGGCTCATTGTCGGATAGTACGCCCGCAGCGGAAGAAAAATCGGAGTGTCCGCAGGTTGACTTTGATGCGTTGAGCAAAATCAACCCCGAAACAGTGGGCTGGCTGATAATAGAAGATACCGGGATCAATTATCCCGTTGTGCAGGGCGCGGATAATGAGTTTTATCTGAAACATCAGTTTGACGGCCGATATAACAGTTCCGGGTGTTTGTTTCTGGATGTGAAGAACGACGCTTCCTTTCAGGAGTTTAATCAGATCATCTACGGCCACTATATGAATAATCAGTCGATGTTCTCCGATCTGGTAAAGTATAAGGATCAGGAGTTCTTTGACGCGCATCCTGCCGGTTGGCTGGTGACGCCGTCGGCTGCATACCGCCTGCAATTTTTCTCGGGGTATGTTTCGGATGTTTTGGGGGATGCGTGGGATACGGAGTTTTCTGCCGCGGATTACCCCGAATGGCTGCGGAAATGTCAGGAGCAGAGTATCTTTGCTGCTGATACAGTACCTGATGCAGAAGATCGGGTCCTTACTTTGTCTACCTGCAGCTACGAATTCCCCAACGCCAGATTTGTGCTGCACGCAGTTTTGCAGACACAGTGCCCTGATGCTGCGGGCATTGACAGTGTGCCGACAGACAACCGGTAAGCATCCGCAGGAAATTATAACAACACGCCTGCGGCAGTATTGCCAATTCAACGAAACCATCCTCCCAACAGGCCACGGCTGCTTCACTCATTTCCGGGCGGCAGCCGTGGCTTTCTTTGTGGGCGTACAGAAAAATTTCCTTTTTACAGCCGTGCGGGCGGCGAGAGGCGGCAGGGGGGCAAAATGTAAATTTTTTGGTTGTAATTAAAGCGGAAATAGTTTATTATATAATAGATGAGAAATGCTCGGGGCTGCTGCTTTTCGCCGGGCAAACATAAAAAATATTTACAAAAAATGTAAAAGAGAGAGGGAGAAAAAATGGCAGATTATAATCAGCTGGCTCTGGAAATGCACGAGAAGCATCAGGGCAAGATCGAAGTGATCAGCAAAGTGGAGGTAAAGACCAGAGATGATCTGAGCACCGCATATACCCCCGGTGTTGCCGAGCCTTGCCGCAAGATCCGTGATAACGCCGATGATGTCTATAAATACACCGCCAAGGGCAATCTGGTGGCTGTGGTATCCGATGGCAGCGCTGTGCTGGGTCTGGGTAATATCGGCGCCAAGGCTGCTATTCCGGTAATGGAGGGCAAATGCATCCTTTTCAAGGAGTTTGCCGATGTTGATGCTTTCCCGATTTGTGTAGATACCCAGGATGATGAGGAGATCATTCGTACTGTCAAGAATATCGCACCTGTTTTCGGCGGCGTCAACCTGGAGGATATCGCTGCACCCCGCTGCTTCTATATTGAGGAGCGTCTGAAGCAGGAAACCGATATCCCGATCTTCCACGATGACCAGCACGGTACTGCTGTCTGCGTACTGGCTGCCATCATCAATGCCGCCAAGGTCGTCGGCAAGAACTTTGCCGATCTGAAAGTCGTTATCAACGGCTGCGGTGCTGCCGGCTCGGCTATTGCCCGCATTATCCTGGCTATGGGTGTGCAGGATATGTTCCTGGTGGATATGAAAGGCATCCTGAACAAGGACGTCGAGGAGACAATGCTGAATGACAACCACCGCGATCTGGCCAGCCAGACCAACAAAGAGGGCAAAGTGGGCGGTCTGGCCGAGGCTATGGCCGGTGCTGACGTTTTCGTCGGCGTATCGAAGCCCGGTCTGGTAACCCCCGATATGGTAAAGACTATGAACGAGAATGCCATCATCTTTGCTATGGCCAACCCCACCCCCGAGATCTTCCCCGAGGAAGCCAAAGAGGGCGGCGCTGCCGTTGTCGGTACCGGCCGTTCCGATTATCCCAACCAGATCAACAACGTACTGGTATTCCCCGGCCTGTTCAAGGGCGCATTGGCAGTACGCGCTGCTGACATCAACGAGGAAATGAAGCTGGCTGCCGCCAAGGCTCTGGCTGCCTACATCCCGGATGAAGAGCTGGGTGTAGAGAACATCATCCCCAGTGCGCTGGATAAGAACGTAGCTGCTGTTATCGCTAATGCTGTGGCTGAGGCTGCCAAGGCTTCCGGCGTGGCCCGCATCTAAGTCTGATAACTGATTGACAGTATGGCTGCTGCCAAAGGCATCCTCACTTGCACAGGGAAGCTAAAAAAGTCTCCCTTGTGTAAAGGGAAGTGCCCCGGAGGGATTG
>JAFQHB010000117.1 GCA_017398165.1 Bacillota bacterium | reverse complement strand
TGGAAGCCATGAAGATGGAAAATGAGCTCGTCGCTCCCTGCGATGGCAAGGTTGCACAGGTTGTGACCTCCAAGGGCTCCGTGGTCGACACCGGCGCTGTGCTGGTGGTTCTGGAAACCGCCAACGCCCCTGTGGTCGCTGCTGCACCTGCTCCTGTGGCCGCACCCGCTCCTGTGGCTGCACCCGCTCCCGGGGCTGCTCCGGCTCCTGCCGCTGCACCTGCTCCCGCTCCGGCTCCTGCCGCTGCTCCCGCTCCTGCTGCTGCTCCTAAGGCTGCAGCTGCTGGCGACATCACCAGCCCCCTGCCGGGCACCATCCTGAAAGTCAACGTTGCTGCTGGTCAGGCTGTTAAAGCTGGCGACGTTCTGATGATTCTGGAAGCTATGAAGATGGAAAATGAAATCATGGCTCCCGCTGACGGCACTGTTACCGCTGTGCATGTTGCACAGGGTGCTACCGTTCAGGCTGGCGATCCCCTGGTGTCCATGTAATTGCGTCCCGCAATTATTGTGACGTTTGATTACATTGGATATAGGAGGAAAAGCTAATGGAAATGATTTCCGCGGCACTTGTCGATTTTTATAACAGCACATCCTTTGCGATCTTTGACTGGCGTTCCGGTGTAATGATCCTGGTTGCTCTGCTGTTTATGTATTTGGCTATCAAGAAAGGTTTCGAGCCGCTGCTGCTGGTTCCGATCTCTTTTGGTATGCTGCTTGCTAACATTCCCGGTGCGAATGTTATGATCGAGCCCCAGTTGGGCTTCGATGCTGAGGGTCACACCATCGTAACTGAGATCGGTGGTCTGATGTACTACCTGTACCAGGGCGACCATCTGGGCGTTTTCCCGCCTCTGATGTTCCTGGGTATCGGTTGTATGACTGACTTCGGTCCTGTACTGGCTAACCCGAAATCCCTGATTCTGGGCGGTGCTGCTCAGTTCGGTGTATTTATTGCTCTGTGGGGTGCTCTGATGCTCGACGAGTACGTACCCGGTGTACACTTCAACTTCGCTGAGGCTGCTTCCATCGGTATCATCGGTGGTGCTGACGGCCCGACTTGTATTCACCTGTCCGGCAAACTGGCTCCCCATCTGATGGGCCCCATCGCAGTTGCTGCATACTCTTACATGGCAATGGTTCCGATCATTCTGCCCCCTGTAATGAAGGCTCTGACCACCAAGGCACAGCGCCAGATCGTTATGACTCAGCAGAAACCCGTAAAGAAACTGACCAAGATCCTGTTCCCGATCGTGAACACCATCGTTGTTTCCATGATCGTTCCTTCCGCAGCTTCTCTGATCGGTATGCTGATGCTGGGTAACCTGTTCAAAGAGTCCGGTGTTGTTGAGCGTCTGAACGATACTGCTCAGAATGCTCTGACCAACATCGTTACCATCTTCCTGGGCACTTCCGTAGGCGCTACCACTCAGGGTACCTCCTTCCTGACTGCTCAGACCATGTCCATCTTCGTTCTGGGTGTATTCGCATTCGCTATGGCTTGTGCCGGCGGCGTTGTTGTTGCACACATTATGAACCTGTTCCTGAAGAACAAGATCAACCCGCTGATCGGTGCTGCCGGCGTATCCGCAGTTCCGATGGCTGCTCGTGTTGCTCAGAAGGTTGGCCAGGCCGATAACCCGGCAAACTTCCTGCTGATGCATGCAATGGGCCCCAACGTAGCTGGTTGTATCGGTACCGCTGTTGCAGCTGGTATCCTGCTGACTCTGAACGGCGTATTCCTCGCTTAGTAAGCAGTTACGGATTGTTTTCAGACAATTGAGACATATTATATGAGGATCCTTTCGGGGGTCCTCATATTTTTTTGCTCAAAAGCCCTGTCTGTGATAGTTGATGGTTGATTATTCCTGAATTTGTGGTATAATATAATTTATCGTTAATTTTTAGAGAGCAATCCGGCATAAAATTGCCACAGTATTGGAGGAGTATTGAATGAGCGAGACACTGACTGGACTGCATCGCACTATGATGTGCGGGGAAGTCGGCAGCGAATATATCGGCAAAGAGGTTACGCTGATGGGTTGGGTGCAGCGCCGCCGCGATCACGGCGGGCTGATATTCATTGACCTGCGTGACCGCACCGGCCTGGTGCAGGTCGTATTCGACCCCGAGAGCGGCACTGATGCTTTCGCCAAGGCAGAGCGTGTGCGTAATGAATATGTATTGGCTATGGTGGGCACTGTGCGCCCCCGTCCCGAGGGACAGAATAACCCCAATCTGGCCACCGGTGAGATCGAGGTCTATATCAGCGAGCTGCGTGTGCTGGCCACCGCCAAGACACCGCCGTTTTATATCGAGGATCGCGTGGATGTTGATGAATTGCTGCGCCTGAAGCATCGTTATCTGGATCTGCGCCGCCCGGCGATGCAGGCTAATCTGATGCTGCGCCATAAGGTAGCCTTTGCAATGCGTGATTATCTCAACCGCAACGGCTTTTTGGAGATCGAGACTCCTATCCTGGGCAAGAGCACCCCGGAGGGTGCGCGTGACTATCTGGTGCCCAGCCGTGTGCATCCCGGCGAATTCTATGCTTTGCCGCAGTCACCCCAGCTTTACAAGCAGTTGCTGATGGTATCCGGCTTTGACAAGTATTTCCAGATTGCCCGCTGCTTCCGTGATGAGGATCTGCGTGCCGATCGCCAGCCGGAATTTACCCAGCTTGATCTGGAGATGTCCTTCATTGATGAGGAGACTATCCAGACCCTGATGGAGGGTATGGTAGCTGAGATTTTTGAGAAAACCCTCGGCGTTACCATCCCCACGCCTTTCAAACGCCTGACCTGGCACGAGGCGATGGAGACTTATGGCTCTGATAAGCCCGACTTGCGTTTTGATATCCCGCTGGTCGATGTTGCCGATGTTGTAATTGACAGCAATTTCAAGGTTTTCGCTGATACTGCCAAAAAGGGCGGCCGCGTAAAGGGCATCAATGCCAAGGGCTGTGCCAGGTATTCCCGCCGCGAGATCGATGCACTGACCGCCTATGTGGCTATTTACGGCGCCAAGGGTCTGGCGTGGGCCAAGGTTACCGAGAACGGTCTGGAGTCTTCGATCACCAAATTCTTCACCGAGGAGCAGCTGGCTGCACTGTGCGAGCGTATGCAGGGTGAGCCGGGCGATTTGCTGATGTTTGTGGCTGATAAGCCGCAGGTAGTGGCTGACGCTCTGGGTCATTTGCGCTGCGAGATCGCCAAGCGTGAGGAACTGATCGATCCTGCCGAGTTCAACTTTGCCTGGGTAACTGAGTTCCCGCTGCTGGAATGGTCGGAGGAGGAGAATCGCTATACTGCTATGCACCATCCTTTCACCTGCCCGATGCTGGAGGATGTGCAGTATCTGGAGAGCGAGCCCGGCCGTGTGCGTGCCCGTGCGTACGATATGGTGCTGAACGGCATCGAGCTGGGCGGCGGTTCTATCCGTATTCACAGTATGGAGCTGCAGGAGCAGATGCTGGGCTGTCTGGGCTTCACCAAGGAGCGCGCGCACGAGAACTTCGGCTTCCTGCTGGATGCTTTTGAGTACGGTGTGCCCCCGCATGGCGGTATGGCATTTGGTCTGGATCGTATGATTATGCTGATGACCGGCGCCGAGAGCATCCGCGACGTTATCGCATTCCCCAAGACGCAGAGTGCTTCCTGTATGCTGACCCAGGCCCCGGGCGAGGTGGCCGACAAGCAGTTGGAAGAGCTCTCGATTCGTGTAAGTATGCAGGCCAAGGCCGGCAAACAGAAATAATTTTGCCAAAATTTGCATTTCAGCCGGTCGTCCGCCGTGGGGTGGGCGGCCGGTTTTATATGCTGAAATTGTGCTGCGGAGAATTGCGATAAGGTATTTACTTTCGGCCGCGGCGGTGATAAACTATTGGTAAGCAAAAATGAGCCGGGACATCGCCCGGTACAAAAGGAGTGTTAATAATGGGTAAGCATTCTGTGAAGATTGTTAATCTGGACGTTGAAAAACTGATCGAGCTGCTGAATGCAGCACTGGCCGAGGAGTGGCTGGCATACTATCAGTATTGGATCGGCGCACGCGTGATGGAGGGTCCGATGCGCAGTGAGGTCGAGCCGGAGCTGTTGGTACACGCTAATGAGGAGTTGGCACACGCTGTGCTGATTGTTGACCGTATCATCCAGCTGGGCGGCACACCTATCCTGAATCCCGCCGATTGGATGAATCACGCCGGCTGCGAGTATGCAACACCTCTGGATCCCTATATTGAGGTCATCCTGGAGCAGAATCTGGAAGGCGAACGCTGTGCTATCAAGCGTTATCAGGAGCTGGCTGATTTCACCGAGGGCAAGGATCATTCCACCTATCAGATGGTTGTCGGCATCCTGAGCGACGAGCTGGAGCACGAGGAAGATCTGGAGAGCTGGCTGACCGATATCGAGCGTCTGAAGGACGATATCCGCAAAATCCGTCTGTAATAAATATTGAAGAAACGGATAAAACTTCTTGAGGAAAATTTCCGTCTGCCGATTGATTTTTTGATAGGCGGATGTTATAATAGTTGCAACAGAAGAATATAATATGAACGCCCGACAGTGTGCGAGAAGATGCTGATAAGTTTTGAGCCAACACTCAAAATAAGGGAATCCTATATTTGTCTGTGGACTTAAAGCCTCCATCGAGTGGACTAAGGAAGCAGCGTGCGGAATCCCACCTGCTCATGCAGGTTCAAAACATTGGCATCTACCGGCATTGTGGGGCTTTTGTATTGTATTGACACCGGGCGATAGCAGGACCCGGTAATTATTACCTAAAAATGCAGAAAGCCGGGCGAGCACAGCGGCCGGTGGGAGGTAGATTATGAGTTTGACACAGCAGCAGGCAAAAGAAAAAATCATCGTGGCGCTGGACGTGCCCACCCGGGCCGAGGCGCTTGATCTGGTAGATCGCCTGACCGGTGAGGTCGGTGCATTTAAGATCGGTATGCAGCTTTATAATGCCGAGGGTCCCGATATCGTGCGTGAGATCCAGGCCAGAGGCGGCAAGGTTTTTGTCGATCTGAAATTCCACGATATCCCCAATACCGTAGCTGAGGCGACCAGAGTTATCACCCGCCGTCGTGCTTCGATTATGACTTTGCACGCAGCCGGTGGTCTGAAGATGCTTTCTGCCGCCGCCGAGAGTGCCAAAGAGGCTGCTGAATCTATGGGGGTGGAGAAGCCCATCCTGGTAGCAGTTACCGTGCTGACCAGTATCAGCCAGCAGGAGTTTAATGAGGAGATCGGCATCCAGCGTCCGATTGCCGAGCAGGTCATCACCTGGGCGAAGATGGCTCAGAAGGCCGGTCTGGATGGTGTGGTGGCATCGCCGAAGGAGATTCGCGATATTCGTGAGGCCTGTGGTGAGGATTTCGTGATTATTACACCCGGTATCCGTCCCCTGTGGGCCGCTGCTAATGATCAGAGCCGCATTATGACACCCAGGCAGGCTGTAGAGGCCGGCTCGACCTATTTGGTTATCGGCCGTCCCATCACCGCGCAGGAGAATCAGATAGAGGCTGCCCGCAAGATCGTAGCTGAGATTATGGAAGCCGAGTGCTAAGACGATTTTCCGGTAGATTTATCCGCGATAAAAATGCTTATATTCTCAATCCCGGCATACTGTGATGGTTTGCCGGGATTTTATATTGGGGTCGCCTGTACGAGCGGGATAAAAACCAAATGA
>JAFQHB010000006.1 GCA_017398165.1 Bacillota bacterium | reverse complement strand
GCGGCACACAGGGTCAGGCTACGGATATCGAGATCCACGCCCGGCGCATCATCCAGATGAAGGAACGGCTGAACCGTATCCTGGCGGAGCGCACCGGCCAGACCTATCGTAAAATCGCGACCGATACCGAGCGTGATTTCTTTATGAGTGCTGAGGCTGCCCAAAAATACGGTCTGATCGATGAAGTGATCGCCAGCCATTAAGCGCTGCGAGGCTAAGGAGTGTGTGTAAATGGCAAGATTTCCGGATGAAGAAAACGTGCAGTGCTCGTTTTGCGGCAAAACCAAAGGGCAGGTAAAGAAAATGATCGCCGGCCCCGGGGTCTGCATCTGCAACGAATGTATCGAGCTTTGCGCCGAGATAATCGCCGAGGATATGATGCTGGCCGAGGGCGTGACGCCGGATGATATCCCGGATGAGCTGCCCAAACCGGCCGAGATCAAAGCGGCACTGGATGAGTACGTCATCGGGCAGGATAAGGCCAAGCGCGTGCTGGCGGTGGCGGTATATAATCATTACAAGCGTATTCGCTCCGGCAATTTGAGCGATGGTGTGGAGCTGCAAAAGAGCAACATCCTGATGCTGGGACCCACCGGCAGCGGCAAGACCCTGCTGGCACAGACGCTGGCGCGGGTGCTGAACGTACCTTTTGCGATGGCTGATGCGACCTCTCTGACTGAGGCCGGCTATGTGGGCGAGGATGTGGAAAATATCCTGCTGAAACTGATACAGGCTGCCGATTATGATATCGAGCGGGCGGAGCGCGGCATCATCTATATCGATGAGATCGACAAAATATCCCGCAAGAGCGAGAACCCCTCCATCACGCGTGACGTATCGGGCGAGGGTGTGCAGCAGACACTGCTGAAAATTCTGGAGGGTACCGTGGCCTCGGTGCCGCCGCAGGGCGGGCGCAAGCATCCGCATCAGGAGCTGCTGCAGATCGATACCACCAATATCCTCTTTATCTGCGGCGGTGCGTTCTGCGGTATCGAGAATATCATCCGTCAGCGCGTCAGCACCAAGACGATGGGCTTTGGTGCCGAGATCAGCGCCGGGCGCGAGGATCAGGATGCTCTGCTGGCCAAGGCACAGCCTGAGGATCTGCTGAAATTCGGCCTGATACCGGAGTTTGTCGGTCGTTTGCCGATTATGGTGACGCTCAATTCTCTGGATAAGGCTGCTCTGGTGCGGGTGCTGACCGAGCCGAAGAATGCCCTGGTGAAGCAATACCAGAAGCTGCTGGAGATGGATGGCGTGGAGCTGCGCTTTGATGATGGCGTGGTGGAGGCAGTGGCCGAGGAAGCACTGGCCAGAAAAACCGGTGCGCGCGGCCTGCGGGCTATCTTTGAAGAACTGATGATGGATACCATGTTTGAGGTGCCCTCGCGCGAGGATGCCGTTGAATGCGTGGTAACGGTGGATACGCTGCAAAAACGCCAGCCGCCGCTGGTCATCACCCGGCAGGATCCGGATGAGAGCAAGACCAGCGCATAGGATGGATAATCGTAAAGAGGGTAGCTGCTGCCTGGTGCGGTGGTTATCCTCTTTTGCATATTTATATATCAGGGGTGATATTATGGCTACCAGTCGGGAGTATATGGAGTTTATTATCGGGCAGCTTGATGGGCTGCAGGATATAGCCTGCCGGGCGATGATGGGTGAATACGTGCTGTATTACCGGGGGAAGGTATTCGGCGGTATTTATGATGACCGTTTGCTGGTAAAGCCGGTGGCCGGGGCGGCTGCTCTGCTGCCGGAGGATGCTTATGTGCAGCCATACCCGGGGCCAAGCCGATGCTGTTGGTAGAAAACGTAGATGACAAGCAGTTTTTGGCGGAGCTGCTGCAGGCGATGTATGATGAATTGCCGCTGCCCAAACGCCGTAAATAAGGCACAGCCGGATACATCGGGAGTTATCTGCGGGGATGACTGGATTTTATCTGTGATGTGTGGTATAATATAGTATTAAAAATTTGATGTAGAGCCAGGAAAGTACTGATAAAGAACGACTGACCCGCATTGAGCGGGTATAAAGGGGTTGTGTTATGACAGACAACAAAGACAAAATCTACAGCACAGGCGATTTCCATATGGACGATCAGTTTATGGATGCGCTGGTGTCGGATAATTTGCCGGATGAGCTGCCCAATGATCTGCCGCCGGGGTGCGAGGAGCTGCCGGCTATCCCGCTGCGGGGTATGCTGGTGCTGCCGCACAGCCTGGTGCATCTGGACGTAGGGCGCGAAAAGAGCATCCGCGCGCTGGATGAGGCTATGCTGACCGGGCGAGAGATATTCCTGCCGATGCAGAAAGATGTGCAGACCGAAGACCCGGGTATCGAGGATATATATCAGGTGGGTACGATATGCGAGATTCGCCAGGCGCTGCGCCTGCCGGGAGGTACTGTACGCCTGCTGGTCAATGGTATTTGCCGTGGCAGATTGCAGCATTTCAGCCAGACCGAGCCTTATGCGCTGGCTATGGTGGAGGATATCCAGATGACTGCCCTGCCCGGCCAGGCGATGCAGGAGGCTTTGATGCGCCGCCTGCGGGATTCTTTCATCAATTACGCAGGTCTGGCCAAGAAATTCGCGCCGGAGGTCGGTGCGCGCATCGAGGCTATCGATGATGCCGGCGAACTGGCCGATGTTATCGCGTTTTATATGCCGCTGCAGCTTGATATCAAGCAAAAGGTGCTGGAGGCTTATGACCTGACGGCGCGTTATGAGCTGCTGCTGGCGCTGATTGCCCGCGAGACTGAGATATTGGAGCTGGAAAAGCAGATCGGCAACCGCGTACACAGCCAGATCGACCAGAACCAGAAAGAATACTATCTGCGCGAACAGCTGCGTGCCATCAACCGCGAATTGGGTGATAACGAGGATCGCAGCAGCGAGATCGATGAATACCGTCAGCGTATGGCAGAGCTTGATCTACCGGATTATGTGACCGAACGGCTGGAGAAAGAGCTGAACCGTCTGCGCCATATGCCGCCGCTGGCTGCCGAGGCCAATGTGGTGGAGAATTATATTGACTGGGTGCTGGATATCCCGTGGAACGTATATACCACCGATAACAACGACCTGCAGACGGCCGAGGACGTGCTGAATGCCGATCATTACGGCCTCAGCAAGGTAAAGGAGCGTATCCTGGAATATCTGTCGGTACGGCAGATGACTAACAGCCTGAAAGGGCCGATACTCTGCCTGGTGGGGCCGCCCGGTGTGGGCAAGACCTCGCTGGCAAAATCCATCGCCAGAGCGCTGAACCGCAATTACGTGCGGCTTTCGCTCG
>JAFQHB010000116.1 GCA_017398165.1 Bacillota bacterium | reverse complement strand
TGTGAACATACTTCCCTTCGTCATTTTGACGGAGGGAAGTTCTTTATATCTCAAATCAGTTCAAAAGGTAAAAGGGAGGCTTTTTGACCTTTTATGCACCAAAACTCCCCGGCAGCCACCCAGCCGCCGGGGAAAATAATTTTTCTGCCCTGTTTATTTTTCTGCCCCAGCCGTCCGCATACCGCCGTATCAGGAACCAAACCGGCAGACCGAGCGCAAAATGCCCATCCAGGCCTGCATCAAGCCGATCTTCGGCACGTCCTCGGTCGCCAGCAGCGGTACACTGCGTACCACCTGCCCATCCTGCAGCACCTGCAGCTCGCCCAGCTGGCTGCCTGCCGCCACCGGCGCCTGCGGCCAGCTTTCCACCACTACCTCAGTACTGAAATCCGCCGTACTGCTGCTGCCGCTCAGCATACCTACGGCCTCATCCACCCGCACCGGCACACTTTCGGCCTGCCCTTTCTCCACCGGCACGGTGCAGATATGCTCCCCGGCCGGATAGACGAGCTGATACGAATAATTATTAAATCCGTGATTGAGCAGCTTCATCGACTCGGTAAAATGCCCGTGCTGCGGCCCCACCCCCAGCACTACGCTGATCAGCCGCAGATCACCGCGCTTGGCAGTCGCCACCAGATTGCGCCCGGCCTCCGAGGTATAGCCGGTCTTTAGCCCATCCGTGCCCTCATACCACTTCAGCAGGCGGTTGGTATTCCACAGCACCAGCGGCTTGGGTTCCCCGCGAAACTGATACTCGTATATCCCGGTATATTCCAGCAGATGCGGTACACCGACGGCATAATGCGCCAGCTTCGCCATATCCCCGGCAGTAGTGTAATGCTCCGGGTCGTGCAGACCGTGCGGGTTGGTGTAATGCGTGCCGCTCATACCCAGCTCAGCCGCACGCTTATTCATCATCTCGACGAAATTCCCCACCGAGCCGCCGATATGCTCCGCCACCGCCACACTGGCATCGTTACCCGAGCCGACAGCCACCGCTACCAGCATCTCATCCAGCGTGCGCTGCTCTCCCGGATACAGATACACCTGCGAGCCGCCCATACTGGCTGCGTATTCGCTGGTGCTCACGGTATCATCCAGGGCGGCGTCGCCGCGCTCCACCGCCTCCAGCGCCAGCACCAGCGTCATAATCTTGGTAGTACTGGCCGGGAAACGCTTCACATCCGCATTCTCCGACGCCAGTACCTGCCCGCTGTCCGCCTCCATCAACACATAAGCCGCCCCATCGATATCCGGCACCTCGGCCGCTGCGGCAGGCAGCACCCACAGCCCGCACAACAGCGCACTGCATACCAGACATATCATCCGTTTAGCAAATGTTTTACCCATACAAAGACCCTCCCAACATAGCCAGACATAGCAGAAACGCTATATAACTATGCCGGAGGGTCACGCCTTTAGAACCATCCGCCGGGCTAAAAGAGCTTGATCTCGCGGCGCATATTCACCGACAGTATCATCCCCACAGCCATCATATTGAAAAGCATACTGGTGCCGCCATAGCTGAAAAACGGCAGCGGCAGACCGGTAATCGGCATCATACCGATCGTCATACCGATATTGATATATACCTGGAACAGGAACATCGCCACGATGCCGGCGACTATCAGCGTACCAAACATATCTGAGGATTGCAGCGCAATACGCACCGCACGCAGCAGCAGCAGCATATATATCAGCAGCACCCCCAGAGCACCAATAAAGCCCAATTCCTCGCCCACCACGGCAAAGATAAAGTCGGTATGGTGTGTCGGCAGGAAATTGCTCTGCACCTGAGAGCCCTCGCCGTAGCCCTTGCCCAGCAGACCGCCCGAGCCGATAGCTACCTTGGATTGGATGATCTGATAGCCGGTATCCAGCGGATCCATCTCCGGATTGACGAAGATTATCAGGCGGTTCAACTGATAAGTTTTCAGCGGCAGCGGCACCGGCAATTCTTCCGCCAGATGCGTAAAGCCATCCGTAGCAAACCACAGATCGACAAATACGAAAGCCACCATCAGCAGAATTATCAGTATGAATATCAGCATCCGCTTCTTCGGGATACCGCTGATCCACATCATTACCACCATAATGAAGCCATAAACCAGTGACGTACCCAGATCCGGCTCGATCAATACCAGAAACATCGGCATACAGGTCAGCAGCAGTGCCCCCCAGAATGTCCGCCATTCTCTGATCCTGTCCTGCCGCATAGCCAGATACCCCGCCAGCGTCACGATGAGCACCATCTTGCCGATCTCCGAAGGCTGGATACTGAAAGAACCGATGTTATACCAGCGTGCCGCATCCACACCCTCGCGCAGCGGTACGAAAAGCACACCCACCAGCAGCACCAGCATCAATCCGTAAACCGGCAATATGTACTTCCTGAGTTCCCGATAATCAAACCACGCGACTGCACCCGCCGCCACGATACCAATTACTATCCATATAGCCTGGCGCTCTACAAAATGCATCGGATTGGCCTTGATGACGTTGCCCGATGCCGAACCCAACACCAAAAGGCTGGCCGCCAGCAGCAGCGCCAGCAGCCCAATGAAGATCCAGTCCAGGTTCTTTAACATTTTTTTATCGAACACAACTACTCTCCCAATATTCGCCCCTATTTGCAGATAACACGAACGGTCTGCGGCCGTTTTATTGCTTGATACGCACCACCGGTATGCTGGCCACCAGAGCTATCTCGCCCT
>JAFQHB010000115.1 GCA_017398165.1 Bacillota bacterium | reverse complement strand
GCCAGGGTGATTTTAGGGATTCGAAAGTTATATTTTACTTAAACCTAAGTTTGAGTAAAACCCTCGCCCCGCTCGTGCAGCACCGATGCCACCCCTGCAAGGGCGCAGCATCCAGCCTGCACGAGCGGGGTAAAAACTTTCAATAAAAGGGCGGCAAGGAGCCCCGACAGGGGCGGAAGTGCCCGTAAGGGTAATGGGGCAACAGGGACTTCCGGGCGTGTACACAAAAAAAACAATAGATTTACCAAAAACCAATCAGCACCCACACAAGTCCCGCAGGGACGGCAAGAAGCCCCCGCGTGCCACCCAACCAGAAAAGCCTGCAGCGCACAACTATCCCCACGCCGCAGGCTTTATCCGGCATCTCACAAATTACTCACTATCACCACTATACGTCAGCGGGTCGACTGCCTGACCATCTGCCAGCAGCCCAAAATGCAAATGCGCCCCGATACTTTGGCCGGTATTCCCCAGAGTACCTATCAAATCACCGGCATTCACACTGTCCCCCACAGCCACACCCAGCCCCGCCAGATGTGCATACTTGCTCTGCAGGCCATCCGCATGCCCAATCACCACGAAATTGCCATCCGCAGCATCGAATCCGGCCGAAAGTACCTCGCCATCAGCCGCCGCACATACCGGAGTGCCTTCTTCCCCGCGCACATCGACACCATCGTGCTGGTCGCTGTAGCTGCGGGTGATATCCTGTGTAGCCACCGGCCACAGCAAGCCGCTGGGCAGCACGCCATCCTGCGGAGCGGCAGGCGCCAGCTGCGGCTTGCTATACAGTTTGGCTACCTCCCCGGTCTCCGGGTCGACCTCCACCACTTTTAGCGTCTCTACACGCTTACCGGATTCTGTCCGCAGGTCACCGACCTTGATACTGATATCAGCCGGGGTTTTCCGGCCCGGTACCACGTACAGACTGGCCACATCACCGGGCGCACCGTTCGTGATACTCAGCCCAATCTCATCCGCCACCGCCTTGTCCGGCGCGATGTAGCGATTATCCAGTATATAATGATGATCGCCCAGGCTGTAGCTGTATACCGCCCAGATATCCGGCACATTCCGCACCGGCTGATACAGTGTCACGACGACAGTCTGCCCCTGTGCATCCTGCCAAAGGGTATTGCGCGGATACTCACCGTCATCCTCCAGCAGCTCCATATCACCGGCAAATCCGGCATCCTCGCTCAGGAATTTGGCTGCTACCGCCAGCGGATCAGCCCGCCAGGTGTGCAATCCGCTGCTATCCGCCGCCATATCCAGCACCTGCTGATACAGCCGGCTGTCGAGATACTCTACCGTCACGCAGCTCTGATCCACCCGCAAACCCTCGGCAGTATCCATCAGCTGTAATTGCTCCTGATACACATAACGGCCACCACCCGAGTCCTCGGTATTATAAGTCACCAGCATAGTCTCGCCGTCCACAGTGATCTGCCAATCCACCGGCCACGGGCTGGATACACCAATAGTATTGTACTCCCGCCCGGCCTGCCACTCCTCGCGGTATCTTTCGGTCATCAGCAGGGCACGCGCTGCGCCGTCACGCTCGGCCAGCGATTCTGCCCACATATTACCCAACTGCTGCTCCTGCTCACTGATTCGGTCGGGTGATGTCAGCAGCAGCGCCCCGGCAGCCAGCGCCAGCACCGCCGCCGCCAGTACCATCCAAAAGCCCGGCTTGCGGTAATCCGCGATCGCCCGGATGCGCCCCGCCGTCAGCGAATGGCTGAAGCTGCTGCAAAGCGGCAGCGGGCGGCGTTCCTCCAACGTCAGCAGCATCCGTGCATAGCTCTTTTTGTGCGCGCCGCCCAGCAGCGTCAGCACTCTCTCGTCACACGCCAGCTCCAGATCACGATCCGCCAGCCAGCCAAAAAGCCACACGCACGGATTAAACCAATGCACACACTGTGCCGCCACCAGCAGCAGCTTCCACAGGGCGTCAAAACGGCGGATATGTACCCATTCGTGCGTCAGCACGTAATTCAGCATATCTGCATCGCGCAGATCGAGCGACCGCGGCAGCAGCAGCACCGGGCGCAGCACACCGTACGTCAGCGGGGTGCTGATACGATCGGATACCGCCACGCGTACCGGCCGCCGCAGCGGATGTGCTGCCAGCCAGGCAGCCACTGCCGGATCATCCAGCGGCAGTGCAGTATCATACACCCGGCGGCTGGCCAGATGGCTGCCAAAAAGAAAGGCCGCGCATACCAGCACACCGATCAGCCAGATACCCATAGCTGCCTCGCCCACAGCTATCTCACCCGCACCTGCGGTATTCCCTGCCGCTGCCATACCCACCGGCGCAGCATCACCGGCAGGCATTGTGTAATCAGCACCGTATTGCCCGGCGGCCGGTATCAGCGGCGGTGCAGCCTCAATCTGCACCGCCCCGGTGGGGTCGGGCAGCAGATTATACACGCTCCCGGCGAATGGCAGCTCCCAGGGCAGCAGCAGACGCGCCAGCACCAACAGCCAGACCAACAGGAAGAATAATCGCGGCAAATGCCTGCCCAGCCACGGCCGCAGCACCGCCGCCAGCAATATCAGTACCGACGCTGTGGCACTCATACTCACCAACGTATTGCCGGCTGTAAAATCCACAAAATCACCGCTGTCGAAATTACTCATTCCAAAGTTACCAATTCCGAAAATATTTATTCCGACAGCACCTGTCTCCAGCCCATTCACAACTCTCACACTCCTTGTCACGCTCCTTATCACATTTACTGTCACATTTACTGTCACATTCCATGTCATATTCCCTGCCGCATTCCCCGGGCGTTACTCCACAGCCGCATCATCCGGCAATTCTTCGATCAGGCGGCGCAGCCCGGCTATCTCATCCGCCGAGAGCCTGTCGCCGCCCAGCAGTGCCGCCACCAGCCTGTCTGCCCGCCCCTGATACAGCCTGTCGATCAGCGCACCGGCCTCCTGGCGGCCGGCTTGCTCCTGCGTCAGCAGCGCCCGGCAGACGAAATTCGGCTCAATGCGCTGCACCACGCCTTTATCCAGGCACTTTTTGATAACGGTATAAGTAGTAGTCTTTCCCCAGCCTACCTGCTCGCCCAGGATGGCTGCGATATCGCGGGCCGGCATATCGCCGTGCTGCCACAGCACCTGCAGCACCCGCAGCTCTGAATCAAAAAGCCGCCCCGCCCTGGCATCCTGAGTATTCTGCCGCATAATATCACCTCCTCTGCTCGTTAACTGCACTGCCCGTTATGCACTATCACATTGTATTGCCATATTCGGGAATTTTATTCTACTGCAATAGAACAGCACACTCATATTCTACTGCGGTAGAATGATTTTGTCAACCCCCTGCCGCCCAAAATTACCGCTTCAGCATCGTTATAAAACAAAAAAATGACCGCATATCAACTGTATGATCTGCGGTCATTTTGCCATATTCAATTTTGCAGGCGTTATTTGCCGGTTTTCAGGCTGTTGGGCATCGGGTTACCGGTCATCGTATTATTGTTCAGAGAATTATTCTCGATGCCGTTGCCGGCAGTCCCGCCGACGCCGCTGGCACTGTAACGACCGTCATTCATAGTATTCATACCATCGCTGGCAGTGGTATGCCAGCCGTTGTTGCCGGTCGGTGTGCCGGTACCGGGGGTTTCGGTGCCGGTGCCGGCGGTAGTGCCGTTGTAATCATTAGCCCGCATAGCCGAGCCGGTGGTGGTACCGCCGGTATTATTGTTGCCGCCGGTGGAATCATCGGTGCTGCAGCCTGCCAGCACACCACACAGCAGCAGGCAGCTCACCAGAGCATACATTTTCTTTTTCATATCGTGCCTCCGTGTTATAGTTTGACTTTTTTCAAGGTCTGTGCTTAGTATGCTATCGCACCCCACAAACTATGATGCACACTTTCCACCACTGCGGATATTTTTTACCAATCAAAAATAAAAAACGGAAGTCTCCCCTGCCGGAGTCTCCCGTTCTCTGTGAATCATTCTCTGTTAATTACTGCCGCCCGCGGATAGTACCGTATTTCACCGGCTGGCGCACGAAGAACAGCGTCAGCACCCAGGCCACGCCGCAGAATACCGCGATCAGCCCAAAGGCCATATGCAGACCGAAAAGATTGGAGGCGATATAGCCCTCGTCTGCCCGGGTGGCCGCACACATCGTCATTACCGCCACGAAAAGAGTCGTCCCCAGCGAGCCGGATACCTGGCGCAGCGTATTGTTGACGGCCGTGCCGTGCGGCAGCTGACGGTTATCCAATGTATTGAGCCCCCAGGTAGTAATCGGCATCATCGCCATAGACATACCCACCATCCGCAGCGTATATATAAAGCTGATCCAGACAAAGCCGGAACCGACGTCCAGCAGCATAAAAAAGCACGAGGATACCGTCAGCAGGCCGATGCCCAGCAGTGCCAGCCGCCGCGGCCCCTGCTTATCAAAAATATGACCGGAAAGCACATTGAGGACAGCCATACAGATAGCGCCGGGCAGCATCACCAGGCCGGATTGCATCGCCGACAGGCCCTGAATGTTTTGCATATATATCGGCATCAGCACCGTAGCGCAGATCAGGGCGGCATTCAAAATCATCACGATGATGGTGGCGATCATAAACTCGCGGTGCCTCAGTACCTTTAGCTCCAGGAAGGGCTCCTGCAGCGTGAGCTGCCGCCGCACGAAAAGCACCAGCACCGCGATACCCAGTGCCAGCATCAGCAGAGTCTGCGGATGCAGCAGACCGCCATCGCCCGCCAGACTGCAGCCATAAAGGAAAGCCGCCAGACCCAGCGTAGAATATACTACCGACAGGATATCCAAATGCGGACGACCGGCCTCGCCGACATTCTGCAGCACGAAGAAAGCCGTTATGATATCCGCCGCACCCAGCAAGGCGATGACATAAAACATCGCGTGCCAATTAAAAACGTCGATCATCCAGCCTGAAAGCGTCGGCCCGATAGCCGGAGCCAGTGCCATCACCAGACCGATAATGCCCATCGCCGTACCCCGGCGCTCGCGCGGTACCAGCAGCATCGTCACCGTCTGGCACAGCGGCATCATCACACCGGCACCGCAGGCCTGGAAAACACGCCCCAACAGCACCAGCCCAAAGCCCTGTGATACCGCGCACAGCAGCGAACCAAAGCTGAAAGAAAACATAGATACCATAAAGAGCCGCCGCGTGGTAAACCGGCTGATGAGGAACGCCGTAATCGGTATCATCACCGCCGATACCAGCATAAAAACGGTAGTCAGCCACTGGGCGACATTGGCACTCACCCCGGTATCGGCCATTATATGCGGCAGCGCCGGCGTCAGCACGGTCTGATTCAACATAGTGATAAAACCGCCGGAGACCATCACCCCAACGATGAAGATCACCCGGCGTATATCCATATTGTGCTGTGATTTCTGTTCTGCCACACGCATACCCCCTATCAAAACCCTGCAGCAGGTTTTTTGGCCAAGTGTATATTTTAGCACTGCCGTAAATGTCTGTCAAGAGCGCGGCCGCGGTAAATGCCAGTGAAAATACGTCGCCAGCAGGCGCAGCGCCACCGTCAGCCCGGCCGCTGCCAGCACCGACGGCAATATACCGATACCCAGGATCATCAGGCAATAATAGCAGGCCGCGCCCAGTATCGCCGCCAGCGCATAGACGTTTTTACGCAGCACCGAGGGTACCTCGCCCGCCATAATATCGCGGATGATACCGCCGCCGATACCCGTCAGCGTGCCGACGGTGATGCACAGCAGCGGATTATCGGCAAAGCCGTGCTCCAGCGCCATATTCACGCCGGTCACCGCAAAGATACCAAGACCTATCGCATCAAAGAAATTGACGATGGCGGTGATATCCCGGCCGGAGAGCAAACGCATATCCCCGCCAAAACGATACAACAGGAATACTGCCAGCGATGCCAGCACCGCCAGCCCGGCCATAGTATAGCTGCTGAAAAACACCGGCGGCACCAGCCCCAGCAGCAGATCACGCACCACACCGCCGCCAAAAGCCGTCAGCAGACCCAGCACCATAATGCCGAAAATATCAAAGTTTTTCTCTACCGCCAGCAGCGCGCCGGATACGGCAAAAGCAATAACACCGATGGTCTCCGCCGTCAGGATTATAGTTGCAAGCATATATATTCTCCGTTTCACTCCGTCATTATTGCGGTGGTATAGGCAAAATCATAAAAATCAGGTAATAACAAAACCGCCGTTGGGACTCAGCACCTGGCCGGTGATAAAACGCGCATCATCCGACGCCAAAAAAGCAATAGCCGCCGCGATATCCTCCGCCCTGCCCAGCGTGCCCAGGGGTGTTTCGCCGCAGAGCTCCTGCAGAGCGGCTGTATCCAGCACAGCGTTCATATCGGTATCTATCACACCCGGGGCGATACAGTTGACCCGGATACCGCTGGGGCCTACCTCCTTGGCCAGTGCCTTGGTCAGCGCGATCAGTGCGCCCTTGCTGGCAGAATACGCCACCTCACAGCTGGCGCCCACCATACCCCATATCGAGGAAATATTGATGATACAGCCTGATTTGCGGCTGATCATCCCCGGCAGCAGCGCACGGCTGCAGAAAAAAGCCCCATCCACGTTGACGGCAAAGATCCGCCGCCAATCCTGATAAGTATAGGCATCAAAAAATCCAAAACCGGCAATACCGGCGTTATTCACCAGCAGGCTGACCGGCCCCAGCCCGGCCTCTGCCAGACGGCACAGCTCCACCGCCTGCTCCTCGCAGCCGATATCGGCCTGCAGAGCTATCGCCCGACCACCGGATGCAGCGATCTGGGCACAGACCTCCTCGGCGGCTGCCCTGTCGGTATGGTAATTCACCGCCACCGCATAGCCGGCCACAGCCAGCCGCAGCGCCGCCGCCCGGCCGATACCCCGGCTGGCCCCGGTGATCAGTGCCGCCTTATTGCTGCTGCCGATACTGCTCATCGGCGCGGCCTCCCTTCGTCATTATGCTGCGGCGCGGGGCAGCGGCGATTATACAGGAAAAGTGCCAACCCGGCCAGTACACCGATAATGCTGATGACCTGCGCCATCTGCAGCGGCCCCAGCATCAGACTGTCGGTGCGAAAATGTTCAATAAAAAACCGCCCTACGGAATAGTATATAAGGTAACAGGCTGCAACGTCACCGGTGCGGCGGCGCTGCCAGCGATACCACACCAGCACCAGCAGCAGACAACCCAGCACGTCCCAAATGCTTTCATACAAAAAAGTAGGATGGCGATAAGCACCGTCTATAAACATCGCCCACGGCAGATCGGTCTGATAGCCGTAGGCCTCCTGATTGAAATAATTGCCCCAGCGGCCGACCGCCTGTGCCAGAATCAGACCGGGCGCCATAGCATCTGCCCACAGCCGCGCCGAATGTCCTTTATACCAGCACACCAGCAGCAGACCCAGCAAGCCGCCCAGTATACCACCGTGTATCGCCAT
>JAFQHB010000114.1 GCA_017398165.1 Bacillota bacterium | reverse complement strand
GCAGCAATATCAGCAGTATAAAGGTGCGGCGAAACAGCTTTTCATTATCCAGCCAGCGCATATATTTGTGCCATAATGCCGGGCTGATCTTATTGCGGACGAATGTATAACCATACTTTCTGGCCAGACCAAATGAGATGGCAGACCCGGTAATAATACCGACATAATTATAGAGCAGCCCGTACCACGGGCCAAAAATGATGACACCGGCGGTAAGTAATATACCGCCCGGGATAAACGGCAGCAATATCTGCAGTAAATGCAGCAGCACAAAGGCGAGAGGAGCAAACCAGCCTGCGCTGTCAATGTATGCCCGCAGTGTTGCCAGATCATCGAAAACACCCAGCCGCCAACAATAAACCGCCAGAGAGCCTGTTGCCAATATCAGTATTAAAACAGCGACATTCAATATTCGCTCTCGTATCATATGAGATATGCGCCTGCTCATTTTTCCTTCCCGGTATCACGTAATAAATGTATTTTTAACATCATCAAAAGACTTCGATAATTGCTCTGTTGCCTATACGCAGCAGTTTGCCTGTTGTATATGGGAGTGGGTGGTGGAATATCGGGCCATCAACTACTATCGTATGGTATTCACCATTTTCACCGCAAATATCGATACCACATTCGGATATTATCTTTACGGTATCCGCATCAAGGAATTTGCCCGCCAAATCTGCCGGTAAAAAATCTGTATTGATTGACTTGATAAGGCATTTATAACCCAGATCTATCACTTCACTGACATTGGCACGGCGGTCATTATGCCAAAGCGGGAATAGCGCCGTCAGGCCTGCATTAGTGCAGCGTTCCTCAGCCCATTTACGGTTTTCTGCGATATCAATATCACCAAAACAGGCAGCTTCGGCGCCCTTTGCTATCGCCCGGCACAGCCCGTCTTCCATAGCGATATGATAATTGGCGCCATCCGTAGGGCAGAGGATAAGGGGTATCTTCAATGCCTCGGCATAGCGCTGCAGCATATCCTGATCAACACCGTGGAAAAATGAGCGTCCGGCATCCTTATCCGAAATCACGCATAAACCCACCGGTGTATGACCGGTGGCAATCATTTTGTGCAGCGCCAGAGTACTGTCCTTACCACAACTATACGACATCACAAACTTCATTTTGGTAATATCCTCCTATATTTATTATTATAAGGTTTAATCCCACCAGAAGTACCAGGATGACGAACGGTGCAGGCAATCCGCCAGCCTGCCTATCGAGCCGGTACCCTGCAGCACGATATCGGAGCAAAAAGCACACTGTTCTTTGGCGGTATCCATAGCATCGGCTATGGGTATCGGGGCAGTCAGATGATACTCGATGGTATCGGCCGATATCACCAGAGGACGTGCCCGGAATTTCTCATACCAGTATTTACAGACAGCCATATGTACCTCGGGCAGCGGGCATTCGTTCCAGCCGCCAAACTGCAGCCAGGCAAAGACCTCCCACGGCTTATCAGTCGGTATTTCCAGCAGCAGCATAGGCTGTGAACGTACCAGATTTTCCTGCCAGCCAGTGATCAGCATTTGCAGCTTTTGGCCGCCGCTCATTTGGCCGATCAATTCCTCCTGCCAGTAATCGCCGCCTTCGTGCAGTTCGATATCAGCCTGCAGCTCGGCAAAGGATTCATCCAGCCATTTTTTACCGTCGATCAGTGGCTTGTTCAACAGATCGTCGCGTTGTTCTGCCGAATACTCCGGCAGCATTTTGTAATCTTCGTTCAGCACCAGCAATACCGGGGTGATGTCCCGGTTACGCAGTGCTATCAGGTATGCTGCCTGCGCCGGCCAGATATCATTGTCAGGCGGGAAGTAATGGCATTTACAGCCAAGACTTTCGGCGACAGCAGCAGAGTATTCCAACCAGGGGTCGGTTTTTTCCGGTTTTGAGGCATCATATTTGCCAAAGAATTTTTGCAGCAATCCCATATCACAGCAAGCCTCCCTGTCGGTATTTATATTTCCAGTATAGCATAAAGTCTCTGATATATCCAGTCACCATTACATATCCAGCCCTGATAGGGCATACCGACATAAAAATAATATTGACAAATGATGTCAAAAGTAATACAATTTACCAGTAATTGTATTATCTGGCCTGCGGATAATATCATAATGCATTATAGAAAGTATCCATAACAGAAAGTAGTGATTTGTATGACACGAATCGATTTTCAGGAAAACAAAGTCAAAATTTTGACTGTTGGCGGTTTGATGGCTGCGCTGATTGCCGTAGCTACAGGATATCTCAAGATACCTACCGCTATCGGTTATTTCCATCTGGGTGATGGCTTCATCTTTATGGCAGCGGCACTGCTGGGGCCGTACGGTGCACTTGCAGCAGCGATCGGCTCGGCACTGGCAGATCTGCTGGCCAGTTATTTCATTTATGCCCCCGTTACCTTTGTTATCAAGGGCTTGATGGGGCTTATAGCTGCCTTTTGCCTGAATAAGCAAAGCTCGCTGCCGACACAGATTATCGTGATGGTATTGGCAGAAGTACTGATGGTATTGGGGTATTTCCTCTTCGAATGTCTGATTTATGATTACGCAGCGGCATCGGCTGTTATCATCACCAATGCGATGCAGGGTATTATCGGCGTGGTATTCGGTACTTTGCTGATCAAATACGTTGCCAATAAGATAGAGCTTTTCAAATAATCAAATACGTAAGTATAAATCCCTCTTGCCCGAAAAGTCCGGTAAGAG
>JAFQHB010000113.1 GCA_017398165.1 Bacillota bacterium | reverse complement strand
GGTAGCGCATCTGGTTTGGGACCAGAGGGCCGCAGGTTCGAATCCTGTCATCCCGACCAGAAAAAAACGACAGTAATCGTCAGATTGCTGTCGTTTTTTTGGGTCGAAATAAATCCTTACGGATTTGTGAAATGTGCTTCGCACGTGAAATACACCTTCGGTGTGTGAAATATTCGCTATGCGAATGTGTATTTATTTCATTTCACAGAAAACGAAGTTTTCTATTTCATAATTTATGCAGTAAATTATTTCACACTGGGCAAAGCGAGATATTTCACTAAAACATTTCTTGAAACCCCTGTTTTACGGCATTTATGAGTAAATCCTATAAGAACAATCGCACCAAAAATCGACGAATCTCCACAGAGGTTTGTCGATTTTTCTTTTTTGCTCTTTTATTTTTATTCTTTGAAAGAGAGGGGAGTTCTTGCTTTTTGTATTGCCTGGGGATGCAAAATATGTTAAAATATACGAATGAAGCAAATATATATAAATATTAGCTGCCGGAGGTAGATAGATATGGGCAAAATACCGAATCGTGAGGAAGCGTGGCAGGTGCTGACGGAATACAATCAGGATGAATTCCATCTGCAGCACGCCGAGACTGTGGAGGGCGTGATGCGCTGGTATGCCGCCGAGCTGGGCTATGGTGATGAGGCAGACTTTTGGGGAGTGGTCGGCCTGCTGCACGATCTGGATTTTGAGCGTTGGCCGGAGCAGCACTGCCATAAGGTGCAGGAGATCATGCAGGAGCTGGGCTATGATGAGCGTCTGATACACGCGGTGGCCAGCCACGGTTATGGTATATGTGTGGATATCGCACCGGAGCACCAGATGGAGAAGGTGCTGTATGCGACCGACGAGCTTTCCGGTCTGATCGGTGCGGCGGCACTGATGCGGCCTTCCAGGAGCGTACAGGATATGGAAGTAAAATCGCTCAAGAAGAAATTCAAGACGGCCTCCTTTGCGGCGGGATGCTCGCGTGAGGTCATCAAAAACGGTGCTGAGATGTTGGGCTGGGAGCTGGACTATCTCTTTGAGCAGACTATTCTGGCGATGCGCAGCTTTGCGAAATAGCAACAGTGAATTTGGCAAATAATAGGGGCGAAACGCGGTGGGATAAATTGCCCGGTGCGTTTCGCCGCTGTTTTGGTTTGGTGGTGTATTGTTGGTTGGGTTTTCAGGGTTGTATTATGCGGTGCTGTGGGGGCTGTATCCATCTTGGGGGATGCCGATTCCGCACACAGGCTGGGTATGCTGCCCTTTAAGGGCTGGCAGCGTCGCTGTGCGTGCGGGGAGACGGAAAGAAACGGACGAGGTACGCTCTCTAAAAACTCACTATATTTTTTTAGAAAATATAGCAAATAGGGCTGGTAATTTGCTGCAAGGTATGATATAATCAGCACATTGGTTTATTTCTTTAATATGGTAAAGTAATAAATCGATAAAACATTGTGATAAAATACTATATGGATGGGATTGAAAAGTATATAATGAAGCTGGATTTTGATATGCGCCGCCCGGAGGAGCGAATGATGCTGGTACTGCGCCGTCTGTATGAGCTTTACGGCTACCGCAAGTACAAGGTCAGCAATTTCGAGGAATACAGCCTGTATTTGCAATACAAGAGTTTTCTTTCCGGTGATAAGATATTGAGCTTTACCGATCTGGATGGCCGTCTGCTGGCATTACGCCCGGATGTGACGCTGAGTATCATCAAAAACGCCCGCGATAACGAGACTGCCAAGGCGTATTATATCGAGAAGGTCTACCGCGAGAGCAAGGAAAGCAATACTTTTAAAGAGATCAACCAGATGGGGCTGGAATATATGGGGCGGATCGATGCCTACGCCGTGGCCGAGACGGTCTTTTTGGCACAGCAATCGCTGCAGGCTATCCGGGATGATTATATTCTGGAGCTGGGGCATATGGGCTTTGTGACCGGCCTGTTGGATAAGCTGGAGCTGCTGCCTGCCGAGCGCGAGGAGATAATGGAGTGTCTGGCCGCCAAAAGTCCGCATCGTCTGCGTCGGGCGGCAGAGGATATCGGGCTTTCGGCGGCGGATGGGCAGCGGCTGCTGACTCTGCTGGAGCTGGCTGGTGCGCCGGCGGATGTGCTGCCGCGTGCTGCCGCGATTTGCAGCGGCCGCAAGATGCAGACGGCACTGGATGAGCTGGAGAAAATATGCGCCGCGCTGGATGATGATGCGCTGCGCCACATACGCATAGATTTCAGCCTGCTGAACGATACCGAGTTTTATGACGGCGTGCTGATGACAGGTTATCTGCAGGGATTGCCGCGCCCGGTGCTTTTCGGCGGGCGATATGACAGTATGATGTATAAGCTGGGGCATCGCTGCGGGGCTATCGGCTTTGCGGTATATATCGATGAGCTGGAGCGTCTGCCGCTGCCGCCGCGGGAGTTTGACGTGGATATCTGGATCGAGGCCGCACCCGATGAGGACGCTGCGGCACTGCTGGCTCAGGTGCGCCGCTTTACTGACGAGGGGCTATCGGTGCGGGTGGCGGAGCGGCCGCCGGGCGATACACGCTGCCGTCGGTGTTATATCTGGCAGAAGGGAGAGTTGACGGAATGTTAAATGTTGCTCTGCCCAAGGGGCGTCTG
>JAFQHB010000112.1 GCA_017398165.1 Bacillota bacterium | reverse complement strand
GCGGCGACTGGATTTGAACCAGTGACACCACGGGTATGAACCGTGTGCTCTGACCAACTGAGCTACGCCGCCAAACCAGTCGGCCCACAACCAGCGGGCAAGTAATATAATACAAAATCCTGTCGGATTTGTCAATAGGTTTTTTATAAAAAATGTAAAATTTATCAAAAATTTTTTTTGATGGTTTTTTATGCGCTTCATATGATTGCTATGGACGCTGCCAGGAGGTATAATTAAGATATAGTAATATCGGCTGAATGTGATACAGAGCTGAATGTGATATGAAGTAAAATGTGATATGAAATTGTATAGTGGGGTGACAGGTATGTATAAAGCCGGTAATGATAAGAAACGGCCCTCCCGGCGGCTGTATAGTTCGACCGGGGTGGTGGCTGCGGCATTATTGATCAATTCTATGGCGGGGCTGCTGCCGGATGGTGCGGCGGTGGCCGGGGATATTGCTGCTGCGCGGGCGGTGCTGATGCCTGCCGATACGCGTATGGCCGCGGCGATAGACGAGATGAGGTCGACGGCACCGGAGGTCTACCCGCAGCATTATGTGGCGGATAATCAGGGGCATGCGCGCTTTGGCGGGTATAATGCGCTGGATCAGGCGGCATACGTGGCGGCACTGAACGAGTACGCCGAGCTACTGCCGGAGGATGTGCGGCTTTACAATATGCTGGTGCCGACTTCGGCGGCTTTTGATCTGGATGATGCTTATGCCGTGCTTTTCCCCGATCAGCATCAGATCATCAGCGAGGTGCAGCAGGCGCTGGACGAACGCTTTGCCGGGGTGGATATCTGGGATGCACTGGCGGCGCATCAGGGCGAATATCTGTATTTTCGCACCGATCATCACTGGACGGCGCTGGCCGGATATTATGCCTATGCCGAGCTGGGCAGGGTGTTGGGGTATCAGCCCTGCCAACTGTCTGATCTGACGCAGGTGGACAGCGGTGTGGCTTTCCTGGGGTCGATATATCAGGCGACCGGCAGCCACCAGCTGGCCGTCGGGTATGACGAGCTTTGCTATTATCGGCTGCCGTATCAGGTGGAGCACGTATACTGGGATAACAGCGGCCGACCCAAGGTGACCGAAGGTGTGTATAAGGAGTGGTATTACCGCCAGAACAACAAATATGCTTTCTTTATGGGCGGCGACCTGCCGTATATCCGGCTGCGTACCGATGCGGGCACCGGGCGCAAGCTGGCCGTTATCAAGGATTCTTATGCCAATACCGTGCTGCCGCTGCTGACAGCGCATTTTGATGAGATACACGTCATCGATCCGCGCAACAGTAACTTCAATGCGCTGGATATCATTGAGGATAACGATATCAAGGACGTGCTTTTCATCAATTACGCCCGTGTGGTGTGCCTGCCGGAATTTTCCAACGGTTTATTGGAGCTGACGCAGCGGCAATCGGTGGAGATACAGCCTGTGCCCTGATGTTGCGGGGCTCATGCCAGGCCGAAATAGCTGAGCAGGCCGTTATACAGGCCACGGGCGAAGGCCTGCGGGTCGGTACCCATCAGATAGGCATCACCGGGATTGGTGATGTAGCCGAGCTCCATCAGTACTGCGGGCATATATGTGCGGCGCAGCACATAAAGTCCGGTATTGGTGAATACACCGCGGTTGGCCAGCCCGGTGGCGGCGTTCAGACCCACCAGCAGATAGGAGGCCAGGGCTGCGGCTTCGGAATCAAGCCGGTAGACGTAGGCTTCGCTGCCGCTGGCGGTGGTGATATCGCTGGCGTTGGCGTGGATGCTGATGAAATAATCCGCCCCCCAGGAATTGGCGAGGGCAACCCGGGTCTGCAGGCTGGTGAGCGTGCTGGTGCCGAGCTGCTCGGTGGGGTAGGTGCGGGAGGTACGAGCCTCGAAATTGGGATTGTTGTTGAGCATTTCTGCCAGGAGAATACCGACGTTGTAGTTGATGTCTTGTTCGCGCAGGCCGTTGGCTTCGGCTCCGGCGTTGGGATTTTGGGGGTTGTGCCCCTGATCGATAAAGATTTTGATTGCCATAAGTGTGATCACCTGCCGTGTAGGATAAATTTACTCTAATTTATTCTGCCAAACACGGATTTGTTATTTACTATTTGACGAAAATATATTATAATAAAATGTATATATCCTGGCACGGCACTTGTTTCGCCGCTAAATTATCCGTCCGGGCGGCCTTTATCAGCTGCGTTGACGGGAATTTTGTATAAAATCAGGCAGGTAAGACAAAAATTGTTTGTTGGCTGCTGTGCCGTCATCTGTTAAAATATTTTTATATCGTGCTCGGCCGGGCAGGCGGTGCAGGGAATAAATAATAAAGCAGAAAGTAAAAACAAAAAGAATTAAAAAGAAACGAAAGAATCAGATAAAAGGAGAATAATGTTATGTTGATGCAATACGCTGCTGTGGGCATACTGTTTTGTGGTGCGGTTTTCTTTGCGTGTGCCGCGCTGATCGTATCAAGACTGCTCCAGACTCACAATCCATATAAAGAGAAATGTATGACTTATGAGTGCGGTATGCTGCCCATAGGTGATGCGTGGGTGCGCTTCAAACCTTCTTATTATATAACCGGTTTGATTTTTCTTTTATTTGATGTTGAGATGATGTTTCTGCTGCCGTGGGCGGTCAGCTTTACCGAGATGGGCTTTGCCGCGCTGGCAGAGATGTTCGTATTTATCGGCATTTTGGCCGTCGGCCTGATCTATGCCTGGAAGGAGGGTGCGTTGGAATGGCACTGAAAACCAATATTCGCTTTCCGCAGCGGGGCGGTATGCCCGAGGGCGATCCCTCTAAATCGCACGAGCTGCTGACACAGGAGGAGCTGGAAAGCCGCGGTATCCTCTTTACTACTCTGGATAAGCTGTTTCGCTGGGGCACAGGATATTCGCTGTGGCCGATGCAGTTTGGTCTGGCCTGCTGCGCTATCGAGATGATCTGTACTACCCAGAGCCGTTTTGATATGTCGCGCTTTGGTTATGAGGTATTCCGTAATTCGCCCCGGCAATCCGATGTGATGATCGTAGCCGGTACTATCACCGAGAAAATGCGCCCGGCGGTGGAGCTGCTGTATCACCAGATGCCGGAGCCGCGCTGGGTCATCGCTATCGGCAGCTGCGCCATCAGCGGCGGGCCTTTTGTGGATTCGTATTCTGTGGTGGCCGGTGCGGATAAGGTAGTGCCGGTGGATGTTTACGTACCCGGATGCCCCCCCAGGCCGGAGGCCATCATCGATGGTCTGCTGCAGCTGAAGGCCAAGCTGCGTTATCCTGAGAGAAAGACGGTGATCCGTGATGTCCGATAGAGCGAGTGCGGAGCAGGTGCTGCGGCGCTTTGCCTCGGTAGTGCAGCCGGTGGAGGGCAAGACCGGCGTATATGATGTACGCCCCGAGGCGCTGCTGGCGGTATGCCGGGCGCTGCTGGCGGCGGGTTTTGAATATCTTTCGGATATTACAGCCGTTGATTATATTGATCGCGGCGTGTTCCGCGTGATATATCAGATCGGTAATTATCAAAATGGCGATATCATCGTGCTGAATGCCGAGATCCCGCGTGAGAAACCGGCTATGGTGAGTGTTGCCGGTATCTGGCGGGCGGCCGACTGGCTGGAGCGCGAGGTATACGATATGTTCGGCATTATTTTTGAGGGACATCCCAATCTGCAGCGTATTTTGCTGTGGGATGGCTTCGAGGGGTGGCCGCTGCGCAAGGACTTTGTGCATCAGCCCAGCCCGTATCAGGGGAGGAGGCGGCTGGATCAATGATCGATATGGTCAAAGAACCCGGTGTGAACAGTGAAAGATACACCATCAATATCGGGCCGCAGCACCCCAGTACACACGGTGTTATGCGTATCGTAGCCGAGATGGACGGCGAGATATGTACCCGGGCCG
>JAFQHB010000111.1 GCA_017398165.1 Bacillota bacterium | reverse complement strand
CGCACCTATACGCAGGTCAGCGAGCTGCACGGTGCTGAACGTACGGCCGAGATCGGGCGTATGCTGGCCGGGGACAAGCTGACGGACACCACTATGCGCCAGGCAGAGGAATTGATCGCTGCCGGTCTGGCCTGCCGCGGCTGAGGTATTGCGTAAATTCATAAATTATGAAATTTATAAATCAGACTGGCAAAATATGGGCACTCTGGCAGGTATATTGGCCTGCCGAGACGGGATATCATTTATCAGCCCGGGTCGGATAAATTGTTGCCTGCTGCATCCGGGCTGCATCCGAATCGTGTGCTGCAATAAATTGTGCGGGATATAAAATGACACTGGGCAAAAAGGGGATAAATACCTGACTGCGTGGCGAAAAATGCCAAATGTGTGCGCTGCTCCTGATGGGGCGGCGCGCTTTTTTATGCCTGCAGCTGAAAATATCAGCTATGGAAAATACCAAGAGCTTTGCTTGATTTCCCCGGGATAAAGGCTTTGCTAAGTGGTTATCGTAAAAACCGAGGCCGCGGCTGCCGGACGGTCTCGTTGTGTATTGTCTGCGCTGTATGTGCAGCAGGGATACAGCACAGATGTTCAAAAAAATTTTTTTGAGGAGGTGATATTTTCTTGCGAGTGGTGGCAGAAAGTCGCAAAAAAATGGGGATGCACGATCGTTTCAATCAGGCAGTAGTTTGGATCGTCACGGTTTTTTCTATTCTGATGCTGCCGGCGGCGGCGTGGGCCTATGAGGTAATTGCCGGCGGACATTCGCTGGGCATTGTGCTGCAGAGCGAGGGAGCGATCGTGGTCGGCTTTACGCCGGTATATGATGAGGCCGGCGCCGAGATATACCCGGCGCGTGATGCGGGTGTAAAGGTGGAGGATATGCTGCTGGCCATCAACGGGCAGTCGGTGAGCAGCAATCAGGAGGTTGCAGATATCATCAACGAGCTGGGCCCGGGCGATGAGCCGGTGACACTGACCCTACGGCGCGAGGGTAAAGAACTGGACGTCGAGGTACAGCCGCTGCATTGCAGCCAGAGCGGGCTGTGGCGCATCGGGCTGTATATCCGCGATGCCAATGCCGGTATCGGCACGCTGACCTTTTATGACCCGGCGACCGGTGCATATGGTGCGCTGGGGCATAAAATAGAAGAAAATGCTGCTTTGGCATCCGATGGCACGCTGGGGCACGTGCTGGAGGCCGAGGTACAGTATATCAAGAGCAGCACCAACGGTCAGCCCGGCGAAAAGGTGGGCGTTTTTGACGGCACGCTCCTGAATGGCTCCATTACCCAGAACTGTGAGCTGGGTATCTACGGCAAGCTGGATAGTGCTCCGCAGAACGAGCTGTATCCTGAGCCGCTGCCGGTGGCCGATGCGGATGAGGTGCATCCCGGCACAGCCAGTATGCTGACGGTACTGGAGGGCGAGCGCATCGAGGAATTTGCTATCGAGATCGATCGGGTATCAGCGCAGAAGCACTCCGGTGATAAGGGTATGGTGATCACCGTGACGGACGAGCGGCTGATTAACGTCGCCGGTGGTATCGTGCAGGGTATGAGCGGCAGTCCTATCCTGCAGGACGGCAAGCTGGTCGGTGCGGTGACGCACGTTTTCGTAGATAATTCGCTTTCGGGGTATGGCTGCTTCGCGCAGTGGATGCTGGATGAAGCTAAAAAGCAATAGTGGACGGCAGATCATATAATCAGTGGCTGCGGGCAGTGATATTGAGCAGTAGTATCGGGTAATAATATGATGTGAATATCTGAAAATGGATGAGCCGGGGCGGTATATCCGGCTCGTCCGTACTTATTGCGGCAGGTTGCCCGGTATGGCATTTTGGCACAAATTTCCGCCGGTATGCTGGCATAATGGTAAAATCTGTGGTATAATTATAAAAAATATTTGCGCTAATTTATTATATGCTTAGGAGGTGTATTTTATGGGTTTTATGGACAAACTGACGGATTTTGCGAAAAATGCCGGTGACGCGGCGCAGGATTTCGCAAAGAACGCAGGCGATAAGGCGCAGGAGCTGGCCAAAGCCGCGCAGGAGAAAGCTGCTTATATGAAGGAGCTGCAGCGGCTGAAGTCCTCTATTAAAGAGCAGGAGGGCATCATCACGATGACGAAAATGGCGATTGCCGAGGCTGGGTTGGAGAACCGCGATCTCTACGATAATGAAGCGGTGAAAGCACTGTGTGACGCTTTTGACGGGGCTAATGCCCAGATCGCCGGGCTGAAGGAGCAGATCGAGGTGCTGCGTGCCAATGCCAAAGATCCCGAGATGGTGCAGGAGGCTGCTAAAGTAATGGAGGAGATCGACGTTGATAACGTGATCGATATCCCGGTGGAGCAGACCGGGGAAGAAGCTGTCGCCCAGCCCGATGCTGCTGCCGTCGAGAAAGCGCCGCAGGAATAAACGGGCTGTAAAGTAAGATTTAGGGATTTTAAGACAGCATAATTTTTATCAAAATAAAACGAAAAGACGGGGCAGGTGATGAACCTTGCCCTGTCTTTTTGTGCCGATGCTTTATTTGGGGAAAATGTAGGTTGCTGGATTTGCATATTGACATTATCCCGCTCTACCACATCGGATTCATACAGACCGCCTGGGAGATGATTGGCCCGGCAAACCGAACTGCGGGAAAAAAAATCGCAGGTTGGTGACGTGAATATGATTAGTGTGGCTGCTATTTGGCAAAATAGTAGAAAAGTGTGGAGGTGTATTGTCATGTGTACTGCTATTGAGGGACGAATGTTGAGTACGGTGATGCTTGGTGATTTTGGTGATTATCTGCGAAAGGAGGAACTGAGCAGTGGTACTATCGAGAAGTATCTGCGTGATGTGCGCGGCTTTGCGGCCTGGCTGGGCGGACGCGGCGTGACTAAAGAACTGGCGGCACAGTGGAAAGGACAGCTGGCAGAGCTGGGCTATGCACCGACTACGGTAAATTCGATGCTGGCGGCGGTGAATACTTTCCTGCGGTATGCAGGGTGGGAAGATTGCCGGGTGAAATTACTGAAAATACAGCGGCAGATGTTTCGCACGCAGGATAAAGAACTGACGGTGGATGAATACCACAGACTGACGGATACCGCGAAAGCCGACGGACAGGAGCGGCTGGCGCTGCTCTTGGAGACGATGGGCGCGACCGGCATCCGTGTGTCCGAGGTGCGGTATATCACGGTGGAGGCAGCCAGGTGTGGGCGTGCCGAGATCACACTGAAAGGTAAGATACGCACCATACTGCTGGCTTCGAAGCTGTGCCGCAAGCTGCTGAAATATGCCGCCAAAAAGAAAATCGCCTCCGGTGAGGTGTTCCTCACGAGAAGCGGCAAGGGTGTATCGCGCAAGCAGATATGGGCAGAAATGAAAGCTCTGTGCAAGCGGGCCGGGGTCGAGGAGAGCAAGGTGTTCCCGCATAATTTGCGGCATCTTTTCGCGAGGACTTTTTATCGGGCGTCGCGGGATATCGCCAAGCTGGCCGATGTGCTGGGGCACAGCAGCGTGGAAACGACACGGATATATTTGATAACGACCGGAACCGAGCATATACGACAGTTGGATAGGCTGGGCCTGATATCATAGACAAAATTATTATTTTGTCCATAAACTTAAACACAGCTGGCTTTTGATTATAAAAATCCAGCTAAAAAAGTTTATAATACAATCCAATTTTAGCACAATTACCAATAAATATCAAGTTGTTCTTATTCTTTGGAGCACAAAAACCAGACCGTCGCTAAATCTTTTAGATACGGTCTGCCTTTTGTGCCTTTTTTCTTAATAATAGTTATGTAACGCCAGTAGGTTAATGTATTGTTAAACACTCTGTTCCTAAACTACATTTCAGTCATATACAAAATAATAATTTTGTCTTAATGGAGGTGGTGGATAGAATTGTGGATAGCGCGCAGGGATGTTTCCTGTGCGCGGGCAGCGATAGTGCGCTGCAAAAATTTTTAAGGAGGAAAAATTATGAAAAAGCAATTTTGGGCCATTTTGATGGCACTGGTAATGGTGCTTTCTATGGCCTCGGTAGCTTTTGCAGAGGGTAATGTTGCAAAAATCGGCGATACCGAGTACCCCACTTTGCAAGCCGCTCTGAATGACGCTAAGGCCGGCGATACAATCATTCTGCTGGCTGAATGTGCCGAAGATGTGACCGTTGTTCGCGCGGAAGATGTTGATATTACTATCGACGGCAGTGGTATGACTATGTACGGCTCGATTACCGTAGACGGTAGGAGTGCGACTTATGAAACTGGCAGCCTGACCATCGAGAATGTGAACTTTGACGCAACCGGCATCACCAAAGATGCCTGCATCAATCTGGGTGATGGTACGAATGCTACCCGTTATGTTACTAATCTTACCGTTCAGAATTGTATGTTCACCGGCAATGGCCAGAATAAGGTCGCCATTAAGTCCTATACCGGTGGTGATAAGAACCTGACCGTTACAGATTGTACCGTGGACGGCACTATGCATTCTCTGTTGCAGGTTACCAACGTGACTGGTCTGGTCGTTGACGGCTGTACCGTCGAATCCAAAAACGGCATCAACCTGAACAGTTCCTCTGATGTGGAAATCAAGAATTCTGATATCAGTGTGAGTGGCTATGCAGTTCGTATCGGTGTAAATGGCGGTACCAGCGGTGCAGTCACACTGACAAATAATACTCTTGCAACAAATGGCAGTGAAGGCGATGCAGCCATTGTTCTGCGTGGCTCTGCTGTTACCAATGTTGACTTGGCTATGGAAAAAAACACTGTTTCCGGGACAACACACATTAGTGGTATAACAGAGCAAACAACAGTAGATGTTAATGCAAACTACTGGGATGGTCAGACTGCACCTGTGGTTGGTGAGGCTGCTTATGCTGTTGCTGTTGATTCTTATTATGCTGATGAAGAATGTGAAACACTGGTTTTTACAAACAACAATGTTATAGCGGCAATCGGTGGCAAAGGCTATGAAACCCTGAATGACGCTGTTGCAGAAGCAAATCCTGGCGATGAAATCAAGATTTTGAAGGCTGCTACCTATGAAATGCCTGACGCAGCTAAAAACAAAACCTTCACTATCACTGGCGCTGTTGACGACGTTGTTATTGAAATTAAAGATGATGGCTCTTATGAACACTGTGATTACAGCGCAGACGGTGCTAACATTACCCTCAATAATGTGACTGTCACTGCGCGGAATGACGGAAATAATTACCGCGGCTTTGCTCGTTGCAAGCTGACCTGCAATGACTGTGTCATCAACGGTGAGCTGACTCTGTATAGTGAGTCTGTTTTTACGAACTGTGATTTCAATGTTTCCGGTGATCTCTATAATGTCTGGACTTGGGGTGCTGGGAAAGTTACCTTTGATGGTTGCACCTTTAACTCTGACGGCAAATCCCTGCTGGTTTATAACCAGTCTGTGACCGTTAACATTAATAAGTGTGAATTCAATGATAATGGTGGACTCAGTGACCTTAAGGCTGCCATTGAGACTGGTGCCGATGATAAGAATCGAAAATACATCATTAACGTGACAGATACCAAGGTAAATGGATACGAAATTAACGACAAGGGTCTTAATACTGGCAGTACTCTCTTTGGCAATAAGAACTCTTTGGTCGGTGACCAACTGATCGTATTCGTTGATGACTTTCAGGTGTGGCCTTTGATTGCCAACATCCAGAGTGGTGTGATTCTGGATCAGGGCGAGAAAATTCGTATCACTGTTGATATTACGGGACTCCCGGAAGAAGTTACAGAATTGTATGCCGAACTTTACGATCAGGACGGTAAGCTGCTGACTACTTCGTCTTACGCACCAGCCTTGGCAAATATTGGGAGCGAAATCACTCTTAACTTTATGATCAAGGGTGATTCCAGTTCTTGGGAACAGGACGATTGGACTCCCAGCATCGATGCACTTCCCGATTTTATCAAGGTTTATCTCAATGGGACGATGGCACAGGTCGATGTCTGCGGTGATAGGATCACCAGCAGCACTAAACCCCTAACCCAGGAGCAGTGGGACGAGCTGTTCCGTACTGTTACCTTTGAGACCAACGACGGCAGCGCCATTGATGAACAAACGTTTATCAAGGGTGAAAAGGCTACCAAGCCTGCTGATCCTACCAGAAGCGGCTATAAATTTGCTGGTTGGTACAGCGATGAGAAATTAACCACTGTATTTGATTTTGAGAATACAGTAATCACCGAAGACACCACCGTTTATGCCAAGTGGAACAAAAAATCCTCCGGCGGCGGCAGTTCCAGCCCCTCTTATCAAATCGTAATCGATGATATGGATGACGGTGATGTTGTGGCCAGCAGCAAATCGGCCAAGAGAAACGCTACCGTTACTCTGACTGTAACTGCTGATAAGGGCTATGAGCTGGACGAGCTGACCGTTACCGACAGCAAAGGCAAAAAGATTACCGTGACTAAGAAGTCCAACGGCAAGTATACCTTTACTATGCCCAGCAGCAAAGTCACTGTGGATGCGACCTTTGTAGCTGAGGATCAGGACGATACCACCAACACTGATTTTGTTGATGTGGATGATAAGGCTTATTATGCCGACGCTGTGAAGTG
>JAFQHB010000110.1 GCA_017398165.1 Bacillota bacterium | reverse complement strand
TGCTTACCCGATTCTGCCGTAATGATACCGGTGGCGGCATCCCAATCCACAGTCGCCCCGCAAGCCTCGAATATCGCACGGAACGGCAGATAGGTCCTGCCGCCCTGCAGCTCGGCGCTCCCCAGTGCATCCCCGTTAAAGACCACCGGAGCAGTCGCCGCCAGTGCCGGGCTTGCCGCCACCAGCACCGCCAATGCGCCGCCCGCCAGAATCAGCCGCAGTTTCTCCAACCTTTTCATTACACTACCCCTCACAATCAAACTGAAAAAGATACACCATCACTATTTGATCTTATATTCCAGCTCTATGGTCAGCTCATTAGCCTTATACTTTGCCGCATCGACCATACGTCCATCCAAACGGAAGTACAGCACGCCATCCGCTTCTTTCACAAAACTGATCGCAGCATGAGAATCTATCATAGCATAACCTGTCAGGCCGCTCCAGAAATAATCCCGATAGTTCTCATCATACGTCCAATCCTCTCTGAGAAAAGGCTCAATGCAGGGGCGCACCTTATCATCCATCTGCTTTATGACCTCATCCGTCAGCAGCGCATCGGTAATATCCGTTACCGTCCCGTCGGTCAGATTTACCAGCCCCCACTTCATAGTATCATCGCTGCTAAAGAGCATATATTCGTCATTGGCCCATTCGACAACACCGCTTTTCTCGGTCTCATCGCCGGTCATTTCCATCAGCATATCACCTATCGGCCATTCTTTCACCAGTTTGCCGTTGGCGTCGTCTATCTGATATGCCTCGCTCTTATATTCGTTATTTATGCCGCACAGCCACAGGCAGCCATCATCATCAACCATCGGTTTGGGCGTATGACTCTCATAATGCCCCCCGACATAATCCACACTGAAAGACCCACCATCGTTTACGGTATAGCTCTCCCCGGTATCAGCATTTATCCATGTATAAAGATCGCCATTCACCGTCATCGCACCACTGGTCCATATCCCAGCATCAACCAGATAATTATCGTTTGCAGTCTTGCTCACCTGCATACTGCTGAAAATATAATTCCCGGCCTTTTCAATATCGCACACACCCAGCACGGTATGCGTTGTGCCCTGCCGCAGCACTATCTCACCGTTCTTCAAATTCAGCGAATAATGCGAATCACCATCGTGATACTGCAGCAGCGGCGCGGTGATATTCACCTGCCTGTTATCCTGATCCCATATTACATCATAACCCAAGGTCTCACTGACGAAGCGCACCGGCACATACGTCCGCCCATTCTTAACATACGGCGCAGCATCCAGAGTGTACGACGCACCGCCCACATCAACAGTCTTTTGTCCCACCTGCATAGTCAGCACCCTACCGTCCTGCACGGCCAACACAGTCTTTGTCTCGGCATTCCAATCCACAGTCGCCCCGCAGGCCTCGAATATCACACGGAACGGCAGATAAGTTCTGCCGCCCTGCAGCTCGGCACTCCCCAGTGCATCCCCATTAAAGACCACCGGAGCAGTCGCCGCCAGAGCGGGGCTTGCCGCCACCAGCACCGCCAATGCGCTGCCCGCCAGAATCTGCCGCATTTTCTTCATCTTCTTTACTTTCTGCATTACACTATCCCTCCCACTATACAAAAACTTTACCGGCATCACAATTTACCGGCAATAAATTTTTCTGTTACTATAATTACAGATTTTCCCAACCAATTCTTGCACTTACCGCAAAAAGCC
>JAFQHB010000109.1 GCA_017398165.1 Bacillota bacterium | reverse complement strand
GTAGAAGAAACAGAAATGTTCTTGATGTACTTGCCCTTGGCAGCAGCAGGCTTAGCCTTGATGATGGTCTCCATCAGAGTATTGTAGTTGCCCACCAGCTGCTCCTTGGTGAAGGAAGCTTTACCGATGCGGGCATGAATGTTAGCAGCCTTATCCAGACGATACTCGATCTTACCGGCTTTTACCTCAGCGATAGCCTTGGCAACGTCCATAGTAACGGTACCAGTCTTGGGGTTGGGCATCAGACCCTTGGGGCCCAGCAGACGACCGATGCGGCCGACAACACCCATCATATCGGGGGTAGCGATAGCCACGTCGAAATCAAACCAGCCACCCTGGATCTTGGTCACCAGCTCTTCGCTGCCAACGTAATCAGCACCGGCAGCCTCGGCCTCTTTTACTTTCTCGCCCTTAGCGAAAACCAGAACACGACGGGTAACGCCGGTGCCGTGAGGCAGCACGACAGCGCCGCGGATCTGCTGATCAGACTGACGGGGATCAAGATTCAGCTTGATAGCCAGCTCGACAGTCTCATCAAATTTAGCTTTGGCGTTCTGTTTTACCATATCCAGAGCTTCTTCTACTTCATAAACCTGACGCAAATCATAGCTCTTTGCGATGTCAGTATATTTCTTACCATGTTTAGGCATATTTTTACAATCCTCCTCAGTGGTATATAGCGGCAGCCCGATTGGGCTTCCTCCCACATATTTCAGCGCCCGCCCAAAGCGACGGGACATATTCCGAAATTACTCGGAAACAACGATACCCATGCTGCGGGCAGTACCCTCAACCATGCTGATAGCAGCCTCAACGGATGCAGCATTCAAGTCGGGCATTTTCTGCTCTGCGATAGCCTGTACCTGTGCTTTGGTTACAGTGCCGACCTTTTTCTTGTTCGGCTCGCCGGACGCAGTATCGATACCGGCAGCTTTCTTCAGCAGGATAGCTGCCGGAGGAGTCTTCAGAACGAAAGTGAAAGAACGATCCTCATAAATGGAGATCTCAGCAGGAATAATCATACCTGCGTCATTCTTAGTTCTCTCGTTAAACTCCTTGCAGAAACCCATAATGTTTACACCGTGCTGACCCAGAGCAGGGCCAACCGGCGGTGCAGGGTTTGCTTTACCGGCCGGAATCTGCAGCTTTACAACTGCTACTACATTCTTAGCCAATTTAGACACCTCCTCGATAAAATGTGGTATGGCGAACCCAGCCCCGATGGCCGGATTCTCCCACTAACTCAGGCAGCCGAAACCACCCGAGAGAACCCCAAACTTAAAAGTTTTCCGTACACATACGATCCCGATCAGATCCCGGTACGTTTGCCATATAGTTTTTATACGATCTCTATACACGATAATCGCCCCGCCGGCAATACCCGGCAGGCCGCTTGATTACCAACACCCGTTATCAATATTCCAGCTTGGCTATCTGACGAAAATCCAGCTCGATATTGGCCGAACTGCCAAGCATATCCACCTGTACCTTGATACGGTTTTTCTCGGCATTGATCTCGGTCACAGTACCGATCACCCCGGTAAAAGAACCGTCAGTGACCTTTACCTGCTCGCCGACAGCGTACTCCAGACGCACGGCCGGGTCATCAATACCCATCTGGCGCAGCAGCATCGCTACCTCTGCGTCATCCAGCGCCACAGGCTTGGCGCCGGTACCGACGAAACCTGTAACACCCGTAGTGTTCCTGACGACATACCAGGAGTCATCCGTCATCACCATCTCGACCATTACATAGCCGGGATATACCTTGCGCTTGACGATCTTGCGTTCGCCGTCGCGTATGATGACCTCATCCTCCATCGGGACGATCACACGGAAAATATAATCCTCCATATGCATAGTCTCGGTGCGTCTTTCCAGGTTCATCTTTACTTTGTTTTCATAGCCGGAATAAGTGTGGACAACAAACCATTGTTTTTTGTTTTCAGTCATACCAGTTCACCTATTAACCGATGAGCAGGCTCAATCCGCCGGAGAATACAGTGTCCAGCGCCCAGACCGCGGCACCCAAAACAATGACCACACCAAAAACGATCCCAGTATACTTGACAACCTTCTCCCGATCCGGCCAATGGACCTTTTTCAACTCAACGATCACGCTTTTGAAAAAACCGGACGATTTGGGAGCAGGCTTTTTAGCGTTTTTATCCGCAGGCTTCTTCGCAGCGTCTTTTTTGGTATCCTTTTTAGCTACCTCTTTAGCCGGTGCTTTCTGCAAAGCCTTTTCAGCCATTTGCTCACATCCTTACATTCAATTAACAGCCCAATACAGCAGCCAAGCGCCCGAGACTATTTCGTCTCTTTATGACTTGTATGCTTTCTGCAGTGCGGACAATATTTCTTGATCTCGATTCTGTCCGGTGTAGTCTTCTTATTCTTGGTCGTAATGTAATTACGATTCTTGCAATCGCCGCAAGCCAGAGTAATAGCTACTCGCATCAGCGCCACCTCCTAAACCAACGCATACCGCCCAAGCCGCATCCCGTGATGCAGACATAGCTATAAGTTTGCATTGTGATACCTACTAATATTATCATAAAAGCCCCCGTTTGGCAAGGGTTTTTATACATTTTATCCATAAATTTGTCCATAAAATATCAGTCATTTCCACACCCTGACAGCAAACCGCCCCGGGCAATAGCCTCACCCGGGGCGGCCGCAGCCGCAACACACTATTTCAGCGCATATTCCAGCTCGATGCCGGCTTGCGCGTTAGGGTGCACCTGCAAAGCAAAGTGCAGCACGCCGTCCTCCTCTTTTACGAAAACGATCTTTGCACATTCCTCCATATTATATGCACTGCGGAAGCCGCCCCAGAAATACTCCCGGTAGTCTGCATCATACGTCCGGCCTTCCGGCAAATTAGGCTCAATAACAGAGCGCGCCTTATCATCAATCCGCTTTATAACCTCAGCAGTCAGCAGCGCATCGGTAATATCCGTTACCGTCCCGTCAGCCAGATTTACCAACCCCCAGTGCAGAGTATTGCCGCTGCTTATCAGCATATACTCATCATTTGCCCATTCCAATACCGCCTCGGCGCTGTCGCTGCCGGTCATTTCCGCCATCATCCCGCCGATCTGCCAGTGCTTTATCAGCCTGCCCTCGGCATCATTGATCTGATAGACCTCACCGTTGCCGCCCAGCCACACGGTATCATCCACCACCAGGGGCTCTGCCTGACGCTCCCAATGGCTGTTCCCACCGTTTACGGTATAGCACTCACCCGTTGCGGGATTCATCCAGGTATAAAGCCTGGCCGACATAGTGATAGCCCCTGAAATAAAGGTATTGACCCCGGCCAGATAATTGCCGCCCCCGGTCTTGCCGACCTGCAGATGGTTGGCCATATAATCATCGGCCCGGGTAAGATCACACACACCGATCACATTATTCTGCCCGGCCTGCCGCAGCACTATCTCGCCGGTATCGGTGTTCAGCGCATAGGTCACCTCGCCGTCCTTATACTCCACTGTCGGCGCGGTGATATTCACCTGTTTGGCATCATTATCCCACTCCACATCATAACCCAGAGTCTCGCTGACAAAGCGCAGCGGCACGTATGTCCGCCCATTTTTAATATAGGGCGCCGTGTCCAGTTTGTGCATCGTCACCCCGGATACATTGGATGAATATATCTTGGCTGTACTATGTCCCACCTGCAAGACCACTGCCGTGCGGGTATGCCACAT
>JAFQHB010000108.1 GCA_017398165.1 Bacillota bacterium | reverse complement strand
GGTGGTGACGGATGAGATAGGCTCGGCGGAGGACTGCCGGGCACTGGCCGAGGCGCTGAATGCCGGGGTATCGGTGATCGCCAGCGCGCACGCAGCCACCCGGGAGGAATTGCTGGCGCGGCCCTGGCTGGGTGATCTGCTGCGGCAGGGGTTCTTTGAGCGGGTGATATTGCTGCGGCGTACGGCGGGCGGTATCATCCCGGCGCGGGTATATGATGCGGCCGGGGCGGTACTGCCATGCTGACGCTGGTGGGTGCGCTGTGTGTGATGGCCGCTACGGTAGGCAGCTTTGGCGAGGTGCGGCTGGCGATGCACCGGCGGACTATCGAGCTGCTGGCGTGGCTGGGGGCGGTGCGTCTGCTGCAGAGTGAGATGAGCTATGGCCTGACCCCGCTGCCGCGGCTGTGTGTGCTGATATCACGGCAGGTCGGCGGTGTGGTGGGTGAGTTTTGGGCGGTGCTGGCGGATGGATTGGCCGAGCGTACCGACGCACATCTGCCGCTGCTGTGGGCGGAGGGCATAAATTGCTGTCGACGGCGGTGGCATCTGCGGGCGGATGATATCGCCGTGCTGGATGAATTGGGCTATGGGCTGGGTGGCTCCGGCCTGCATAATCAGCGGCGGATGCTGGCACTGGCCGAGGAACGGCTGGTGCGGCTGGCGGATGACGCCGCGGCGGAATACTCCCGCCTGGCACGCCTGCTGACGGGGCTGGGCTGGTGCGGCGGACTGATATTGGTGTGCCTGTGGATATGAGCATCCGGGCAGGGAGAGAGGAGGAAAAGCCGTGGTCGATGTAAATGTGATATTTTTCCTGGCGGGGCTGGCTATTGCTGTGACCGTCATCAATGCCCTGCTGAAGCAGGCCGGTCGCGAGGAATACAGCTATCTGGTGCTGTTGGTGGGGCTGGTGGTGGCGCTGCTGCGTGTGCTGCCGCTGGTGCTTTCGCTGTTCCGGGAGGTCCAGAGCGTATTCAGCCTGTATTAGCGAGAGTGATGCTGTGATGAGCGTTTTTGTAGGGGCCGCCGGGTTGTCGCTGGCAGGCGTTTTTCTGGTATTGGTGTTGAAACAGTGCGGTATGCCCTCGCTGGCTTTTGTGCTGGTGCTGACGGTGGGGGCGCTGGTGCTGCTGCGCCTGCTGCCGGCGGTGGGCGAGGTAGTGTCGCTGTTCCGGCGGCTGGCGGATGGCGCGGGGCTGAATAAGCTGTACCTCAGTGTGCTGCTGAAGATCGTGATTATCAGCTATCTGGCGGAATTCGTGGCCGGTATGTGCCGTGATGCCGGGGAGAGTGCGCTGGCGGCCAAGGTGGAACTGGCGGCCAAGATCGTGATAATGACGCTTTCGGTGCCGATAATCGTGAATATTCTGGATAGTGTGGTGAGGCTGCTGATATGAAAAGGCGCTGGCTGATAGGGCTGATAGTGCTGGCGGCGCTGCTGGTGCTGCCGGAATATACTCTGGCGGCGGATGCTGCGGTCTATCCCGATACCACCGATCTGGAGACTGCCATCGGTGAGGTGGCGGATTATCTGGGTGATCTGGCCGGGGCGGATATGCTGCAGCGGCTGTGGGATCAGGCTATGGCCGGGGAGCTTTCCTGGGATGCCGGGCTGTTGTGGCAGGTCATCCGGGCGGTATGCCTGCGGGAGCTGACGGCCGGGGTGGCGATATTCGCGCAGCTGCTGGTGCTTTCGGTGTTTTCGCTGCTGTTGGCGCACCTCGGCGGGCAGGAGGTGGCCGCGCTGGGGCGCAGCGTGGTGTGGCTGGCGCTGCTGGGCATCGTGCTGCAGGTCTTTCGTCTGGCAGGGGATGCCTGCAGCGAGGCGCTGGACGTAATGAGCGGCTTTGTGTATGCGCTGCTGCCGGTACTGCTGACGCTGCTGGCCTCATTGGGGGCGGTGAGCAGCGTCGGTGTTTTTAATCCCGTGATGCTGGCGGCGGTGAGTATGGCGCTGCATATCTGCCGGGGGTTTGTGCTGCCGCTGCTGCAGATCAGCGGGGCACTGACGGTGGGCAGCAATATCTCGCCGCATCTCAAGATGTCCGGTCTGGCCAAGCTGTGCCGGGATCTGGCGATGGGTGTGTTCGGTATTACGCTGACTTTGTTCAGCGCGGTGCTGGGGCTGCTGGGTCTGACCGGTTCGGTAGTAGACGGGCTGGGTATGAAGGCGGTAAAGAGTGCATCGGGTATCTTCATCCCGGTGGTGGGGCGTACGGTGGCCGAGGTGCTGGATACCGTCATCAGCACTTCGCTGGTATTAAAGAATACCATCGGGATGCTGGGTCTGCTGGTGCTGCTGCTGGTGTGCGTATTGCCGGCTGTCAAGATTCTGGCTCTGGCGCTGATGTTTCGGCTGGCCGGGGCACTGGCCGAGCCGCTGGGGGATGCCCGTCTGGCGACGGCTTATAATGCGCTGGGCGGCGTGGTGATGCTATTCTTCGCGGTGACTGCGGCAGCGGGGATATTCTTTTTTTTCATCGTCAGCATAACAATAGCTATGGGAAATCTGACGGTGGCTCTGCGCTGATAAATCCGGCAGAGCAGGGGAGGTGCGGCGTATGGTGGCGGCGTTGAGCGTCGTTTGCCGGCAATTACTGATAATCGCCGGGTTAAGCCTTTTTCTGGATGTATTGCTGCCGGGTGGGGCTTTCCGCAGGTATACGCAATTCGTGATGGGGCTGCTGATGGTGTCGGTGCTGCTGAATCCGTTGCTGGGGCTGTACGGGCAGGATCTGCCGCAGGTGACGGCGGATGTGTTCAGTTCTGTCAGCCCGCCTGATGATACGGCGGCGATAATAGCGGCCGGGGCGGGTATGAATGCGGCTGCGGCGGCAGAAGCCGGGGAAGAACTGGCGCAGGATCTGGCGCGGCAGATACGCTCGCTGATATTGCTGACCGACGGTGTGGAGGACGGTAATGTGCAGGTGGAGCTGTCCGATACGGCTTTATTGGGCGTGGCGGTCGATGATGAGCATAATTGGGGACGAGTGATCATAGTATTGACTGTGGCGGCGGACAAGGCGGCTGACGCCGGGGCACTGTGTGGGCGTGTGCGCCGCTCGGTGGCTGAGCTTTACGGCATCAGCGAGGGTATGGTGCAGGTATCGGTGGCCGGCTATGGTGCCGCGCCGCCGTAATGGCAGTAATGTATGCCGATTACGCCGCAGATCGCAGGGGGTGTGAGCTTTGGAGCAGGAACGTAATGTGCAGGGATGGTGGGATAGGCTGGGGCTGCATGATGGATCCCGGCGGCGGCTGGGGTGGCTGGGTGCGGTACTGGTGCTGGGCTTGCTGCTGATGGGGCTGTCATCGACGGCGTCTGCACCGCAGGTGGCGGCGGTATCAGCCGATGCGGCGGATGTGCCCGCTGTGAGCGCCGCAGTATCGCCCGAGGCCGAGCTGGAAGGCAGGCTGCGCAGCATATTGAGCCGCATCGAGGGCGTGGGGCAGGTAGACGTGACGGTGACTTTTGCTGCCGGTACGCTGACGGAATATGCCGTAAATGCCAGCACTACGCTGCGTACTACCGAGGAAAACGATACCTCCGGCCAGAGCCGCAGTGTGGTGGAGCAGACCTCGAGTGATTCGCTGGTGCTGCTGGATGGCGACGGCAGCCCGGTGGCGGTGCGTCAAAGTATGGCCGAGGTGCAGGGTGTGCTGGTGGTAGCCGAAGGCGGCTCTGACCCGGCGGTATGCGTGCAGATATCAGCTGCTCTGCAGAATCTGCTGGCGGTGCCGGCGCATAAGATAGTGATTTGCCCGGCCGGGGCATAATAATACGAGCGGTATGCTAAAGGAGGCAGCAGGAATGAAATTCAGTGATATCGGGCAGAAAAAACAGGAGGGCTCGCGCCGGGAGTTCTGGCGGCGGTTGACTCTGAATAAATGGACGATGACCTTTGCCGTAATGCTGGTGATGGTATCTGCCTATATGGGTATGGAAGAAAACACTGCTCCGGGCGGACAGGAGGTACTTTATGTATCTGATGAATTGCCGTATGACATACAGAAAGTGAGCGGTGACGGCAACGTGCAGCTGCTGCCGGAGGATAATGCACAGCAGGATGCCATCCGGGAGAGCAGTATTGAGGACACGCTGAATCAGGATATGCTGGCCGAGGATACCCGGCCAAACAGCGATTATTCCATCAACAGTGACAGTGATTTCTTCATCAATTACCGTATGGAGCGTGAGAAAGTGCGTTCGCGCCAGCTCGAGATGCTGCAGCAGCTGATAGATGATGAGAATACCGGTGCCGATGTACGCAGCGAGGCGCAGGCCAGGATAATCGCCCAGGCGGAGGCCATCGAGAAAGAACTGACGCTGGAGAGTATCCTGGTGGCCAAATACGGCGGCGAGGCGGCGGTCTTTATCCAGCCGGAGAAGATAAATCTGGTGCTGGATCTGGATACGGACGAGATCGCGGATAACGAGGCCGAAAAAATAGCACGGCTTGTCGATAATTATACCGGCATAGGGTATGAGAATATCATCATCGTGCTGAAGGACTGACAGGGCATTTTGTGCTTCCGCAAAAACATAGCCGCAAAAACATAGTTGTATTCTTGCATCCTTTCTGGTATAATATAACCAATGATATCGAGAACAGATTTTCTGGAGGTGTTCAATATGGAAGATCAGATTTTGGAAGTAGAAGTGCAGAATCAGGAAGATGCAAGCACGATAAAAATTGCTGATGACGTAGTGGCTACCATCGCCGGTATCGCCGCATCGGAGATCGATGGCGTCGTGGGGATGAGCGGCGGTGTCGTCAGCGGTATTTCGCAGATCTTGGGCAAGAAACAGCTCACCAAGGGTGTCAAGGTGGCTATCACCGATGCCGACGTAGTGCTGGATATCAGCATTGTCGTGGAATATGGCAAGAAGATCCCCGAGGTAGCCGGCGCCATCCAGAAGGCTGTGGCCTCGGCAGTGGGCGATATGACCGGCCTGAATGTAGTGGCGGTCAACGTACACGTTGCAGCGGTACAGTTTGTTGAACCGGCGGCAGAAGAAGCTCCTGCTGCCGAGCAGGAGGCTGCAGAGCAGGCCTAAGGGGTATTGCTGACTGCTTGAGGGGCTTTGGCGCTTTGCCATAGCCCCTTTCTCGGTTAAATGAACCCGGGGCATATCCCGGGGGACGTCAATTTTTGCGGAAAGGCAGGATGCTGCTGCCGGTATTATGCGGTATGGGCGGCAGCGATGATGATTATGAGAATACTGGAAAAGCTTTTGCTGCTGATTTTTACTTTGTGTCTGGGTGCATTGGGCGCCGGCGGTATTATGGCCTGCTTTGATGACAGAGTGCTGAAATACGTTAATTATATCGCCAGCCTGATGGTATATAACCGCTGGATAACGCTGATAGTATCGGCGGTGCTGGTACTGCTGGCTGTGCTGCTGCTCTTTGGGGTGGTGTTCAGTTCCTCCGGCAAGACAAAGGGCAAGGGACTCTCCGGCGTGGTGATGGTAGGCTCGGAGGCTGATAACGTGCAGATCAGCACCAATGCTGTGGATTGCATCATCCAGCAGCAGAAGAATATTTACCCCGCGCTGGAAAAACTGGAGACCAAGATCGTTTCGGATGCATCCGGGGTGAATGTCGTGCTGAAGATAGTTGCCAAATCCGACTGCAATATCCCGGAGCTGACTGCTGCACTGCAGTCCTCCGTCAAGAGCCATCTGGAGAGTATGGTGGGCCTGAATGTGGCCTCGGTACGTGTGGTGGTGGCTGATGTAGCGCCTGTCGGCGGCAGCGGTACTGCCGGTACACTTTGATAAAGCGGGGTGCGTGCCGTGGATTATATCGAATGGTTTAAGGGGTTTTTTGCCGAGCATCCGGCTACTGTGATCGGTGTGGGTGCCGGTATTTGTCTGGGGCTGTCTTTTGCCGTGTTTGGCTTCTGGAAGACGCTGGTGGTGGCGGTATGCGTTGCTGTCGGTCTTTTCCTCGGGCTGCGGCTGGATGACGGTGCTGATTTCTCGGATCTGCTGGAGAAGCTGCATCTGAAGAAATAGCGGTCGGTATCGCCGGATCAGGCAATATCAGTAGCGCAATATCAGCAGTGCAATATCAATAGCGCAATATCAAATCAAGCAATAGTGAAGTAATATCAAAAGGGATCATAAATAAACGGGAATCTGTCTATCCGGCGACAGCCGGGGTGCGGAAGATTGGGAGGACAACTAAGTGAGCAGACATCAGGCGCGGGTTACCGCTTTTTGTATGCTGTACCAGCTGATGGAAGGTAAAAATGAATGGCCGATGGTACAGACGACTCTGGAGGCTGCCAAAATGAACGCCCCGGAGAGCAAATTTGCCGTCTCTCTGGCGGAGGGTGCATTCAGCCGACGTTTTGAGTTGGAGCAGTATGTCATAATGCTTTCGGGCGATAAATGGCGTTACGACCGCCTGTTTTCTGTGGACAAGGTGCTGCTGCATCTGGCGATGTATGAGATGAAATACGGTGAGAATGCGCCTGCACCGGTAGTTATCAACGAGGCGCTGGATATCGCGCATAAATATGGCTCGGATGAATCCCCGGCTTTTATCAACGCGGTGCTGGATGCCTTCCGTGATAAGGTATTGGAGCAGAATCTGCCGGAGTATCAGATCGATTGGGACAAGCTGGCAGAGCGTCAGCAGGAGCTGGCGGCGGCTGATGCCGCGCTGGCGGCCGAGCAGGCAGCCAAAGAGCTGGCCGAGCAGGAGGCTGCCGTAGTCGAGCAGAGCCGTTTTGCGGCTACGCCTATCGCGGATGAGATGGGCAAGCGTGTTTTCCGCAAGATATCGCGTGCCGAGCGTACCGAGGCCGATGCCATCCAGCCGGAGGCAGAGGACGAAATGGATGATTATACGCCCCGGGCATATCGCCGCTGGAGTACTGATGAGGAGCGCATCCTGGCGGCTGAGGCAGCCAGAGAGCGCCGTGCCGACCGCGGCAGTGCGCGTACCGGTGAGCGTCCGGCCGGACGTCAGGATCGCCCGCAGGGTGGAGATCGCAAATTTGACGGCGGCAAAAATTTTGACGGCACCAAAAAGTTCTCCGGCAAGAAGTTTGGCGATAAGAAATTCGGGGATAAAAAGTTTGGTGACAAAAAATTTGGTGATAAGAAATTCAGTGATAAGAAATTCGGCGACAAAAAGTTTGACCGGAAATTTGATGACAAGAAAAAGTTTGATAAAGATGGTAAGTAAGACGCTAAGTAAATGAGTAAATTGGAGCCCCGCTGCGATTGATAGTGATTGCAGCGGGGCTTTTTTGTGGCGTGCTTGCTTCTTTTTACTCTGCACTTATCGTTGGCGGCTGCTCTGGGGCAGGTGTTCGGCAGGCGGCGCGGCATAAAGGCATAAAAAACCAGACCCGGCTGATAGGCGGGGTCTGGTTGTGATCGTAGGGAAAGCAGAAATTTTAGTAGATGCGTTTGACGGCGAAGCCTTCGTCCTCCAGCGCTTCCAGTACCTGCTGGATGTGCTGATGGCCGTTGGTCTCGACAGTGACTTCCAGCACCACCTTGTTGGCGTAGCGGTCGATGGCTTTGAACTGGTTGTGCTGCAGCTCAATGACGTTGGCGTCGTGGCGGGCCAGCAGGCTGGATACCTTGACCAGCTGCCAGGGTTTATCAGGCAGCTCCACCGAGAAGCACATAATGCGGCCGCGGCTGATCATACCCTGATTGATGATGGAGGAGATGGTGACCATATCGATATTGCCGCCGGAGATAGGGCAGATAATTTTTTTGCCGGCTTCGGCGCGCTTTTTAACGGCGGCCAGCGGGATAACGCCGGAGGTCTCGGCTACCAGCTTGTGTTTCTCCAGAGTCAGCAGGAAAGCCTCCATAATATCCTTTTCGGATACCGTAATGGTATCATCGAGGAACTCGCGGCAGAGAGCGAAAGTGAGGTCGCCGGGGCGGCGGACAGCTACGCCCTCGGCACAGGTTTTCAGCGCGTCCAGAGTGGCGGGATGCCCCAGCTCCAGGGATTTCTTCATCGACATAGCGCCCTGGGGCTCGATACCGATGACCTTGATATCGGGCTTGATGGCTTTGGCTGCCATAGCAATACCGGCTGCCAGACCGCCGCCGCCGATGGGTACCAGTATCTCATCAGCATCGGGCAGCTCGGTCAGAGCCTCCAGCGCGATGGTACCCTGGCCGCAGATCACATCGTAATCATCGAAAGGATGGATGAATGTATAGCCGTTTTCTTTGGAGAGCTGTACGGCTTTATCGTAGGCTTCGTCAAAAACATCACCGGCGATTACTACCTCGGCGCCGTAGCTTTTGGTAGCGTCGACTTTCAGCAGGGGGGTGACGTTGGGCATAACGATGGTGGCCTTGACGCCGCTCTGGCGTGCCGAGAGGGCACATCCCTGGGCGTGGTTGCCTGCCGAGGCGGCGATGATGCCGCGGGCTTTTTCTTCATCGGTGAGGTTGCTGATTTTGTTGTAAGCGCCGCGGAGCTTGAAAGAACCGGTGCGCTGCAAATTTTCGGGCTTGATGTATACATCGCAGTTGTACTCGCTGCTGAAGAAAGAGCTGTGGATCAGGTTGGTGGGTAGCAGTATGCCCTGCAGATGTTCTGCGGCGCGACGGACGTCGGCCAGATGATCCCGGCTCATATATTCGTTGATTTGCTGTTTATCCATATTATTGCCTCCGTATTTTTATGCTAACAATTATAGAACTTTTGCGCTGTGCCGTCAAGCGTGTATGCCGAAAAAACTGCGCTGTCAGGGCTTATGGGCGGTGCTTTTTGCAGGAATCATCGGTCAGGTGCAGAATATATTAGCATCAAAGGGGCAGGGCACGGTATATGTCTGGCCGAGGGGGAGGCAACGCGAGTATGACCGGCAGTGTGAGGGATAACGGAACAGGCGGTACTTTTGATCGTATGGCGGTGCGCGGCTGGCTGGAGCAGCACGCTGAGGCTGAGTACCGGGATTTCTCGGCCGGATTGACGCCGGGGGTGCAGAATATCCTGGGCGTGCGTCTGCCGCTGCTGCGTAAATATGCCAGAGAGTTGATAGCGGGGGACTGGCGCGGCTTCCTGCGGGACTATCCGACGATTTATCACGAAGAGGTAATGCTGCAGGGGATGGTGCTGGCTGGCGCGCCGATGCCGCCGGAGGAGCGTCTGGAATGGCTGCGGGGATATTTGCCGCGTATCGACAACTGGGCGGTGTGCGATGCGGTGGCGGCTTCCTTTGACCTGCGGGGAGAGGAAAAGCGGCTGATGTGGGACTTCCTGCTGGGGCTGCAATATGCGGAGTGGGCGTTCAGCCGCCGGTTTATGCTGGTGATGCTGCTGATGTATTATCTGGAGCCGCCCTATCCGGCGGGCTGGTCGGCGGAGGATTTTTGCCGTCTGGTGGAGGATACACCGGGCGGTGAGTATTACGTCGATATGGCCAGAGCATGGCTGTTGTCGGTGCTGTTCGTCAAACAGCGGGAGCTGGGGCGGCGTTATCTGCCGCAGAGCCGTCTGGATGACTTCACGTATAACAAGACGCTGCGCAAGATGTTGGAATCGCGTCGTCTGCCGGCGGAGGATCGGGAGTTTATCCGGTCGCTGCGGCGGAAATAGCATACGGCAATACATAACAAAAGCCAAACGGGGGGATGGCCGCCGTTTGGCTTTTGTGCTTTTTCTGGGGTGTTTTTAATTAAAGCTGCTTTTCCAGACAGACAAGCTGTACACCGGGGATACCGTTGAATTCGCAGGGCAGAATGGCGGCCTCGCGGTAGCCGTGGCCGGTGTACAATCTGCGTGCAGGGAGGTTGATCGCATTGGTATCCAGACGCAGCACGGTACAGCCTTTATCGCGTGCCAACTGCTCGTAAAAAGCGAGGAAGCGGGCGGCGATGCCCCGGCCGCAGTGTGCAGGATCGACAACCAGCGTGTGAATGACGAATACCTGCTGCGGCTCGGCGGTAAACTGCCACGGGCAATCGGCATAGACCGGCACCTGCTCGTGATTGAGTCGGGCGGCGGCGAGGACTGTACCTGCCTGCTCCAGCACGTACATATCTCCGGCCGCAAGGGCGGTGCGTACGGTGGCGGCGGTGGGGTAGATGCCTTTTTGCCAGCCGGTGCGCGGGCCGTTGGCGGTATCCTGATCGATGATGGCATCGTAGATGGCCGCGATGGCGTCGATATCTTTCTCGGTGGCGAGGCGGATGATGGTCTGCATTGTTGTCATAGTCGAGCGGCTCCTTGAATCTTTTTTTGAGGGCTGCCACGCGTGCCCATAGGGTTGACTGCTAATGTGGGCAGCCGGGTGAGGCTGTGTATATGCCGGCGGTGTGGTATCCCTGAAAGTCGAATATTGCTCTAAATTATAGCATATCCGGCGGGGTGCTGCAAGGGTAACCGATACCGGCTGTACCGACAGGTATGGCGTATTGGGGGGGGCGGCGGTGCTGCTGCGTACCTCTTGTCAATATTCATCTCAAAGATCGGTTGGGAGATAGCGTAGATTATCGCCGTTATTGAAGGTAAGCTCCCTGCAATAGTGCTTGGGTATCAGGCATTATAATGTGTATGATATTACGGGGATAGGCAGGAAATCTTAATTTACGGTGGACTTTGCTGCTGTGGGTGGTTTACTTGACGGAGCGGGGTGGGTATAATGTAGGTAAGAGGGGATGTTAAGTTTTTTAGAGATGTACCGCTTCCGTTTCTTTCAGTCGCCCCACTACCCTTACGGGCACTTCCGCCCCTGTCGGGGCTCCTTGCCTCCCTTTTATTGAAAAATTTTTCTGCCTTGCGCGCATCGCTCGATGCTGCGTGCAGGCCGGGGTGGTTTTAGGGCTTCTATAGTTAAATTTTTTATAAACAGAAGTAGTTTTTTTCTACCCTCCCCGCTCGTGCAGCGCCGATGCCAGCCCTGCAAGGGCGCAGCATCCAGCCTGCACGAGCGGGGTAAAAACTAAATGGGGTGGGAGGGT
>JAFQHB010000107.1 GCA_017398165.1 Bacillota bacterium | reverse complement strand
CTGGCCGAGCTGCTGCATGGCTTCCCGGATCGCAAGCTGAAAATGGTGGGCGTGACCGGCACCAACGACAAGACTACCACCACCAATTTGATCAAATATCTGTGGAATTGCCGCAATATACGCGCCGGGTTGATCGGCACTATATGCAATATGTGTGGTGAGCGGCGGCTGCCTGCCGTCAACACCACGCCCGAGCCGCTGCGTCTGGCCGAGCTGCTCTCGCTGATGGTGGAGGAGGAATGTACCCACGCCGTGATGGAGGTGTCCTCGCACGCGCTGAAGCAGAAACGTGTGGATGCCATTCATTTTGATGGGGCGGTGTTTACCAATCTGACGCAGGATCATCTGGATTATCACCGTACTTTTGAGGATTATCTCAATGCCAAACTGATACTCTTCAAAATGCTGGATCGCGGCAATACCGCCGGGCGTTTTGCCGTCGTTAATATTGATGATCCGTATGCCGAGGCATTCTGCAAGGCCTGCGGGGCGGAGCTGTGGACCTATGGTATTGATAAGCCCGCGGTGCTGCAGGCGCAGAATTATCACCTGACGGCGCACGGCTGCACCTTTGATCTGCTGTATCAGGGCGAGGTATACCATGCCGAGACGCCGCTTTCCGGTAAATTCAACGTCTATAATTCTCTGGCGGCACTGGCTGTGCTGATGGCACAGGGCTGTGATCTGCCCAGCCTGCTGGAGGATCTGAAAAACTCGCCGCAGGTAGCAGGACGCTTCGAGAAAATCAACGAGGGGCAGGATTTCGGCGTGGTGGTGGATTACGCACACACCCCGGATGGTCTGGAGAACGTGTTGAAAACGGCGCGTGATATCGTAAACGGCCGCCTGATAACCGTATTTGGCTGCGGCGGCGACCGTGATCGCGGCAAACGCCCGCTGATGGGCGAGCTGGCCTGCCGGCTGAGCGATTATGTCGTCATTACCTCCGATAATCCGCGTACCGAGGATCCGCTGGCGATTATTTCGGAAATCGAGGCAGGAATTGCCGGGGATACTGCTGAATATGAAATAGAACCTGATCGTCGGGCTGCTATCGGCAAGGCGATTGCGATGGCCGGGGCGGGCGATGTGGTATTGATCGCCGGTAAAGGTCATGAGGATTATCAGTTGGTGGGCGGCAGAGTGCTGGATTTTGATGACCGCAAGGTCGCCCGGGAGTTTTTGCAGAAGCTGGCGGATTAAGGGTCGGCAGGTGCAGGGGACGGCATTGTGCCCCTGCTTCCTGTTGCCCGGGGATGATGGGTCGGCTCCTGGCGGAGGTAGCTTTTTATGGATAGAGCATTGATGGCTTTGGCGGCGTCTTTTGTGATCGCTGCCCTGATAGGGCCGGTTTTGATCTCCTGGCTCAGATATTTGAAGTTTGGACAAACTATTCGTGAGGATGGCCCCAAGCGGCATCTGGTAAAATCAGGTACGCCGACGATGGGCGGCATTATTTTTCTGCTGCCCTTTGTGGCGGCCACGATGTTTTTTACGGCCGGGTCGCCCGCGGCAATGCTTTTTGTGGCGGCGGTGCTGCTTTTTGGCCTGATCGGTCTGGTCGATGACGGTATCATCATTATGCTGCACCGTTCTCTGGGGCTGACGCCCCGGCAAAAGCTGCTGCTGCAATTCATATTTGCTTTTGGCTTCCTCTTTTTGGTGGAGCATATGCTGGGGCGCGGTACCGAGCTGATATTCCCGGTATTGGGCTGGCGTTGGGATCTGGGCTGGTTTTATTATCCGCTGATCGCGGTATATATGGTCTTTATCGTCAATGCTGTGAATCTGACGGACGGTCTGGACGGTCTGGCCGGCGGCATTACCTTCCTGGTGCTGCTGGGCGAGATGCTGATATGCCTGGTGGCGGCGCTGCAGCCGCCGCTGTGGGGTGTGGATTATCAGTCGCTGGGCACGGCGGCAGGTGCATTGGCCGGTGGTGTGCTTGGTTTTCTGCTGTACAATCGCTACCCGGCCAAGGTTTTTATGGGTGATACCGGATCGCTGGCTTTGGGTGCGGCTGTCTTTGCGCTGGCAGTGATGACCAAAACCGAGGTGGTCTTTATCCTGCTGGGTCTGGTATATATCGTGGAGGCACTTTCGGTAGTGATTCAGGTTGCCAGCTTCAAGCTTTTTGGCCGACGGGTATTCAAAATGAGCCCGCTGCATCATCATTTCGAGATGTGTGATTGGAACGAAGTGCGTATCGTGCGGACTTTCTGGACGGCCGCCGGTATATCGATATTGCTGGGTCTGTTGCTGCTGGCATTGAGCTGATGTTTTTGGCTTTTGCTTTGGTTGAAGTTCTTTAGTTTGATTGAAGCTCTTTAGTTTGTTTATTTAGTTGCTGTTGGTATTGCGCCCCTCAGTCAGCCTGGCTGACAGCTCACCCTTTACGGGGGAGCCTTTGCGAGGAGTGCTTTTGGATAGTTTAGTTGGTGAATATATGGCCCTGCGGGGTATTGAGGAGGCATAATTATGCTTGAGGAATTGTGTGGTAAAAAGGTTTTGGTGATCGGCGCCGGGCTTTCTGGCCGGGCTGCGGCAATTTTTCTGGCTGGCAAGGGTGCGGCCGCTGTGTTGGCTGATAACAAAGAGGCTGACGCGCTGGAGGGGTTGGATGAGGTACGCGCCGCCGGTGTGGAGCTGTGCCTGGGCGGTATGCCGCAGAATACGGCGGATTTCGCGCTGGCTGTCATCAGCCCGGGCGTGCCGCTGGAGATCCCGGTGGTGGAATCTCTGCAGAAAGACGGCGTACCGCTGATCGGCGAGCTGGAGCTGGCATATCGCTGCAGCCATAATCCCTATCTGGCGATCACCGGTACCAACGGCAAGACCACGACCACCACACTGCTGGGTTATATCCTGCAGCAGAGCGGGCGTGAATGCCTGGTGGGCGGCAATATCGGTGCGGCGCTGGTGAATGACGTGGAGGCGCTGGCACAGGATGCCTGCGTAGTGGCGGAGCTTTCCAGCTTCCAGCTGGAGACGGCCGATACCTTTAAGGCACACGTGGCAGCCTTCCTGAATCTGACCCCCGATCATCTGTATCGCCATCATACTATGGAGAATTACGGTGCTATCAAGGCCAAGATTTTCGCACATCAGACGGCGGAGGACTATGCCGTGCTGAATTATGACGACGAGGCGGTGCGCGGCTATGCCGAGGGGCTGACGGGTACCGTGGTGTTCTTCAGCCGCAGGGAAGTACTGCCGCAGGGTATGTTCGTAGAGGACGGCAAGGTCATCTGGCAGTGGGGCGGCGAGTGCACCGAGGTCATCGCGGCGGAGGATATACTGATCAAAGGGCCGCATAATCTGGAAAACGCGCTGGCTGCTGCGACGATGGCGGTGCTTTACGGTGTGCCGGTGGCAGAGGTGCGTGCTGCGCTGATGAGCTTCCCCGGGGTGCCGCATCGACAGGAGCCGGTGGGAGAGGTAAACGGCGTACTCTACATCAATGATTCCAAAGGGACCAATCCGGATTCTACGCTGATGGCACTGGCGGCCTGCACCAGACCGACTGTGCTGATACTCGGCGGCTTCTCCAAGGGGTCTGATTTCTCGCCCCTGCTGCCGCTGATAAAGCAGCACGTCAAGCACATCGTACTGCTGGGCGAAACGGCCGAGGTCATTGCCGATACGCTGACTGCCGGTGGCTTTACGGATTTTGAGCACGCAGGCCGTGATTTTGAAAAATGTGTGGCGCTGGCGGCGGCTGCTGCCCGGCCGGGCGATGCGGTACTGCTTTCGCCGGCGTGCGCCAGCTGGGATATGTTCAAAAGCTTTGAACAGCGGGGCGATATTTTCCGTGAATTAGTAGCGAAAATGGGCTGATCGTGTACTGATTATCTGCCCGGCGCGGTATAGTGCCCGCCGGGATTGCATATTTTGTTGGTGTGGGTTGTGTATATCCTGAGATTGTTTTGGGGAGGGATGCTGTTTGGCTGCAAAGACCGGGGCACGCAAAAAGGGCAAAATAGATTATTGGCTTTTTCTGATAGTTTTTATTCTGG
>JAFQHB010000106.1 GCA_017398165.1 Bacillota bacterium | reverse complement strand
TACTATCAAACGTGCCGAGGACAGACAGCTCTTCAAAGAAACTATGGAGAAGATCGGCCAGCCCTGTATCCCCTCCGATATCGTACATTCGGTAGATGAGGCCGTAGTACTGGCGGACAAGCTGGGTTATCCTGTCGTCGTGCGCCCGGCTTTCACTCTGGGCGGTACCGGCGGCGGTATCGTCAATAACGAGGAAGAACTGCGCGAGATTGCTGATAACGGCCTGCGCCTTTCGCCCATCCACCAGATCCTGCTGGAGAAATCAGTAGCCGGCTGGAAAGAGATCGAGTTTGAGGTAATGCGCGACAGCAAGGGCAATAATATCACCATCTGCTCGATGGAGAACTTTGACCCTGTCGGCGTACATACCGGCGACAGTATCGTTATGGCTCCGGCTGCTACGCTTTCCACCAAAGAATATCAGATGCTGCGTACCGCGGCACTTTCCATTATCAATGAGCTGCAGGTAGAGGGCGGCTGCAACTGTCAGTTTGCATTGCATCCCACCAGTATGGATTATGCGGTTATCGAGGTCAATCCCCGTGTATCGCGTTCTTCGGCACTGGCTTCCAAGGCTACCGGCTATCCTATTGCCAAGGTGGCTACCAAGATAGCTATCGGTTATGGTCTGGACGAGATCAAAAACGCTGTGACCGGCACTACCGCTGCAGCATTTGAGCCTACTATCGATTACGTGGTAGTGAAGTTCCCGAAATGGCCTTTTGATAAATTCGTATATGCCAAGCGCGAGCTGGGTACCCAGATGAAGGCAACCGGCGAGGTAATGTCTATCGGTGTGAACTTCGAGCAGGCACTGATGAAAGCCGTACGCGGTGCGGAGATCGGCCTGTCCGATCTGAATGCCCACCGGCAGCTGGAGATGAGCCACGAGGAGATACACGAAGCGCTGCATAATTGCACTGACGAGCGTTTGTTTGTTATCTATCAGGCTATCAAGCAGGGTGTATCTATCGAGGAGATCAACAATATCACCAGAATCGATCCGTGGTTCCTAAGCAAAATTGCAAATATCGCCAATATGGAGGCTTCGCTGCGCGAGGGTCTGGATGATGAAAAATACATCGCCGCCAAACGTATGGGCTTCCTGGATAAGACTATCAAACAGCTTTCCGGCCAGGATATCGCACATCCCGCCAGAGCCGTCTACAAGATGGTAGATACCTGTGCGGCCGAGTTTGTCGCCCAGACTCCTTACTTCTATTCTACCTACGATCAGGAGAATGAGGCTGAAGAGTTCCTGACTGCCAGAAAAGACCCCAAGCCGACCATTATGGTATTGGGTTCCGGTCCTATCCGTATTGGCCAGGGTATCGAGTTTGACTATGCCTCGGTACACTGCGTATGGGCACTGCAGCGGGCCGGTTATGAGGTAGTTATCGTCAACAATAACCCCGAGACGGTATCCACTGACTTTGATACTGCCGATCGTCTGTACTTCGAGCCGCTGACAGAAGAGGACGTTGCCAATATCATCGCGACCGAGAAGCCCTGCGGTGTTGTTGTGGCATTCGGCGGCCAGACCGCTATCAAACTGACGCAGTTTTTGGATAAGAGCGGTATCCCGATTCTGGGTACTTCGGCGGACAGTATTGACCGTGCCGAGGATCGCGGCCGTTTTGACGAACTGCTGACCCAACTGAATATCGAACGTCCCCAGGGTGAGACTGTCAAGACCACCGAGGAAGCGCTGACTGCGGCAGCACATATCGGCTATCCCGTATTGATGCGTCCTTCGTATGTATTGGGCGGCCAGAATATGATTATTGCCTTTAATGAGGACGATATCAAAGAGTATATGGCGATCATTCTGGAGCAGAATATCGACAATCTGGTATTGATCGATAAATATCTGGAAGGCATCGAGCTGGAGATTGATGCTATCTGTGATGGCGAGGATATCCTGATCCCCGGCATTATGGAGCACATCGAGCGTACCGGTGTACACTCCGGCGACTCTATTGCGGTATATCCTTCGTTCAACATCAATGATGATATGAAAGAAACCATCATTGAGACTACCAAGAAACTGGCTGTTGCTCTGGATACCAAGGGTCTGGTAAATATCCAGTATCTGATCAAGGATGACAAACTGTACGTTATCGAGGTCAACCCGAGATCTTCCCGTACTATCCCGTATCTTAGCAAGGTAACCGGCGTGCCAATGGTTGATCTGGCTACCCGTGCCCTGCTGGGCGAGAAGCTGGCGGATATGGAATACGGCACCGGGCTGTATCCCATCCCCTGTTACTGGGCCGTGAAAGTACCGATCTTCTCTTTTGAGAAGCTGCTGAACGTAGATAACCAGCTGGGACCCGAGATGAAGAGTACCGGTGAGGTACTGGGCGTTGGTTCCAACTTTGAAGAGGCTATGTATAAGGGTCTGGTAGCTGCTGGCTACAAGCTGGAGCAAAATGGCGGCCTGTTCGTTACCGTGAATGACCGCGACAAGGCGGAAGTGGTACATCTGGTCAAGAAATTTGCTGATATGGGCTTTACCATCTATGCTACTGCCGGTACCCGCAAAACTCTGGCCGAGGCCGGTATCTCCGCTATCTTTGTGGAGAAGATCCACGAGGGCGAAGAAAATGCGCTGAAGCTGATGGAAGAGGGCAAGATCAACTACGTTATCTCTACCTCGGCCAAGGGGCGCAACCCCAAGCTGGACAGCGTTATCACCAGACGCAAGGCGGTAGAACGCGGTATTCCCTGCCTGACCTCTATTGATACTGCCAACGCACTGGTGGATAGCCTGAAGAGCCTGTATACCCAGGACAGCGTTGAATTGGTCGATATCAATAATCTGCGCCGCGCACCTGAGAAGCTCTCCTTTACCAAGATGCAGAGCTGCGGCAACGATTACATCTACTTTAATTGCCTGGATCATCAGTTGGATAACCCGGCAGGTTTGGCTGTGCGTCTGTGTCAGCGCAACCGTGGTATCGGTGGTGACGGTGTTGTAATGATCTGCCCGTCGGAGCAGGCTGACGTTTACGTCAAGGTATATAACGTTGATGGCACTAACGGCGGTATCGGCGGCAACGCTATCCGCTGTGTCGGCAAATATCTCTATGATAACGGTATCGTCTGCAAAGACGAAATTTCTATCGAAACTGATTACGGTATCAAGACGCTTTCGCTTATCAAGCGCAACGGCAAGGTATGGGGTGCATCTGTAGTAATGGGTCGGCCGGATTTTGCACCTGCTTCTCTGCCGATGCTGGTGGAGGGTGACAGCTTCATCAATCAGCCGATCACCGTACAGGGCGAGACCTATATGGCTACCTGTCTCTCGATCGGCAACCCGCACATCGTAGTATTCTGCGATGATTTGGAGAGTGTACCGCTGGAAAAAATCGGTTATTACTTTGAACATCACGAGCTCTTCCCAGAGCGTGTCAACGTAGAATTTGTCAAGGTATTCAGCGATCAGGTGCTGTATATGCGTGTCTGGGAGCGCGGCAACGGTTATAC
>JAFQHB010000105.1 GCA_017398165.1 Bacillota bacterium | reverse complement strand
TGAACACCGCTATCGAGGTTGATATCTACGGCCATGTAAACTCCACCCACATCATGGGTACCAGAATGATGAACGGTATCGGCGGCTCCGGCGACTTCACCCGCGCTGCTTATATCTCCATCTTTATGACCGGCTCCGTTGCCAAGGGCGGCGACATCTCCAGCATCGTTCCGATGTGCTCCCACATCGACCACACCGAGCATGACGTTAACGTAATCGTTACCGAGCAGGGCGTTGCCGATCTTCGCAACCTGTGCCCCAGAGAGCGTGCACTGACCATCATCAACAACTGCGCTCACCCCGATTACAAACCCATGCTGCTGGATTACTACAACCGCGCTCTGGAAGCTTGCCCGGACGGCAAGGCACATACTCCTCACATCCTGAGCGAGGCTCTGTCCTGGCATGATCGTTTCAACCGCACCGGCTCTATGAAGGCTGAGTAATCAGACTTTACAGTCATTGATTATTGCAATCATCGGTTGAGACTATTCAATAGCTTATCCAAGACCCGACCTTATCCGTAAGGCCGGGTCTTTTTTGCGTCCCGCCGCTCCCGCAGCAGACGCTTGCTTTTCCGGCGGCAAAGTGCTATTATATTAGCATTATCAAAAATCAGCACTATCCCAATAACCTTAGCAAAGAAGATCTGAAATATATGTCGAAATATTACCATACTTTGTCTGCCCTGCTGTTGGCCGCTTTGCTGCCGACTCTATCCGCCTGCGACGATACCGAGGACGTCCACACCATCCCCATCCCCCCGCGACGGGATACCACTGTGGAGCTTACGCTGGTAGCCGCCGGTGACAATCTGATCCACGGACCGATCTTCCGCCAGGCGGCCGAGCGGGCAGCAGATGGCGGCTTTGATTTTACTGCTGCCTATCAGCCGATAGCCGACTATATCACCGATGCCGATCTGGCATTCATCAATCAGGAGACGCCGCTTGGCGGCACTGCGCTGGGGCTGCGCTCTTACCCGATGTTCAATTCACCGCAGGAGCTGGGCACGCATCTGGTCAATATGGGCTTCAACCTGATCAGCCACGCCAACAATCACGTGCTGGATGCCGGCAGCAAAGGCTTTGCCAATACCATCAGCTTCTGGCGCAGCCAACCCGATGCCATTATGGCCGGTATCGCCGCCGACGCCGCCGATGACACCATCCGCACGCTGGAATACGCCGGGCTGGATATCGCCCTGCTGGCCTATACCTACGGCGCCAACGGTCTGTCTCTGCCCGTCTCCTCTCACGGCGTGATCAAATATATCAACGACGATCTGATCTGTCGTGAGCTGGCCGCCGCCAACGAGGTCGCCGATATTGTGATCGTCAGTATGCACTGGGGCGTGGAGTATCAGGACGAACCAAATGCCGAGCAGCACCGTCTGGCACAGCTTGCCGCCGATAACGGCGCTGATATCATCATCGGTACCCATCCGCACGTCCTGCAGACCGCCGAGATGCTGCAAACCGCCGATGGCCGCAGCGTACCGGTATTCTACTCGCTCGGCAACCTGATCTCTGCCCAGAACAAGCCCGAGACTATGCTGGGTGCATTGGCCGAGCTGGAATTTACCTATGATGCCGCTGATGACAGCATCAGCTACGATGATATCAATATCATCCCGGTAGTCAATCACTTCACCGGCAATTATGACAATATCACCGTCTACCCTCTGGCCGAATATACCGCCGAGCAGGCCGCTGCCCACGGTGTCAGCGGTATCTCGACCGATTACCTGCACCGCCTGTATGCCGAGCGCATCCCGCAGGAATATCATCCCGATACACAGTCTCAATAAAAACCTATTATGTTTAAAATCAAAACTGTAGATTTTTGCAGTACCAAACACGCTTCTTTACTTCATCCCGCCCTCCTCTTTTAGTTTTTACTCCAAACATAGAGTTCAGTTCTGAAAAACATATTTACTTTACACTTGACAAAGCCAAAGCATTGGCATATAATATACTAAACCGTTGAGGAAGAGTAAGTAAGCTTCACCGCTTTTTGTCCAGAGAGTTGCGGATGGTGAGATCGCAGCGAAAAATGTGCGGCCGAATGGACTTCCGAGGGCGACCAGAAAGGTGGCGCGCCACCAAGTATGCGAGACGGAGCAGGACTCTCCGTTAACAAAAGTCAGCATATGACAGTATGCGTTGAGTGGGCGTATCGTATCTACTTGCTTTCGCAGCATTGATGCCATAAAATACGTCAAGCCGGGTGGCACCGCAGGATTTTTATTATCCTGTCCCAGCAGATTACATATCTGGGACAGGATTTTTTATTTCCTCTTCCCAGGCAAACGAAAGGAGACAGAACAATGTCAAACAACATCCCCTACAAAATCTACATCGAAGAATCCGAGATGCCCAAAGCCTGGTATAATCTGCGTGCCGATATGACCAACAAACCGGCGCCGCTTTTGAACCCCGCTACACACCAGCCGATGCAGGCCGCCGAGCTTGCCGGCGTATTCTGTGATGAGCTCATCAAGCAGGAGCTGGACGATCAAACAGCCTATTTTGAGATTCCTGAAGAGATCCGTAATTTCTATAAAATGTACCGCCCTGCCCCGCTGGTGCGCGCCTATTGTCTGGAGGAAAAGCTGCAGACACCTGCCCATATTTACTACAAATTCGAGGGCAACAACACCAGCGGCAGCCACAAGCTCAATTCCGCCATCGCTCAGGCCTATTATGCCAAACAGCAGGGCTTAAAAGGCGTAACGACCGAGACCGGCGCCGGCCAGTGGGGCACCGCCCTCTCGATGGCCTGCTCCTACTTTGGCCTGGACTGCAAAGTCTATATGGTCAAAGTATCCTACGAGCAAAAACCCTTCCGGCGCGAGGTGATGCGCAC
>JAFQHB010000104.1 GCA_017398165.1 Bacillota bacterium | reverse complement strand
GCCGGTGCTGGTGGATGGTGTGATATCCGCCGCTGCGGCGCTGGTGGCGCAGCGTATCTGTCCGGATGCCGCCGGGTATATGCTGGCCAGCCATTGTTCGAAAGAACCGGCAGGGGAGCTGGCTCTGCAGGCACTGGGTCTGCGGCCGGTGGTGCTGGCGGATATGTGTCTGGGCGAGGGCAGCGGTGCGATGGTGTTCTTGCCGGTGCTGCGGCTGGCGCTGGCAGTCTATGACGAGATGAGTACTTTTGATGAGACGCAGATCGAGGATTATAATAATCTGGTCTGATTACAGTGGCAGAAAGTGAGGTGCGCGGCTTGTTGGCGTTGGTGATAGGCGGGGCAGCCAGCGGTAAATCGGAATTTGCCGAATCTCTGGCGATGTCTCTGGCGGCGGAGCGTTATTACGTGGCCACTATGATGTCTTATGACGCAGAAGCCGACCGGCGTGTCGAGCGTCACCGCAGTATGCGCCGCGGCAAGGGCTTTGCCACGGTGGAGCGTCCGCTGGATCTGGCGGGAATGGAACTGAAAAGCGGCCCTGACGCGGTGGTGCTGTTGGAGTGCGCTTCTACTCTGCTGGGTAACGAGCTGTGTATGCCGCAAGGCTCCGGCAGCGGTGCGTGGCAGGCTATATTGGCGGGTGTGGAGCGGCTGGTGAATAGCGGTATCAATGTGGTGGTCGTCAGTAATGACGTCTTTGGCGAGGGCAGCGCAGCAACACCGGAGATGCGGGAGTATACCCGACAGCTTGGCCTGCTGAACTGCGGTCTGGCAGATATGGCAGATTGCGTGGCGGAGGTCGTCTGCGGGCTGGTGCAGGTGCATAAGGGCTCTCTGGTATCGCGTGGTCGGGCATAACTGTGCAGGAGCTGTGGAGGAACGTAATGAATGTATTGAGGAGCCTGCTGGTGGCGGTGGCGATGTATTCGCATATCCCGGTGCCGCAGGTGGAGTGGAATAAAAAAAGTATGGCCTATGCTATGGCCTTTTTCCCGATTATCGGTGTGCTGTGCGGTGTGCTGCTGCTTGGCTGGTGTCTGCTGGCGCAGCTGCTGGATTTTGGTACCGGGCTTTTTGCGGCGGGTGCGCTGCTGCTGCCCCTGGTGCTGACGGGCGGCATACATATGGATGGCTTTTGTGACGTGACGGATGCACTGAGCTCCTGGCAGACGATGGAACGGCGGCTGGAGATATTGAAGGACTCGCATATCGGGGCCTTCGCACTGATCGGTCTTTCCTGTTATATGGTGGCGGCTTTTGGCCTGTGGACGGAGGTGCAGCCCGATTGGCAGATTTGCCTTTTCCTGGCGTTGGGCTATGTGCTGAGCCGGGTACTATCCGGCCTGTCCATTGTATCGCTGCGCTGTGCCAGAAACAGCGGTCTGGCGGCGACCTTCGCGAATAACGCCGACAAGCGCGGTGTAAAGGCGGCTTTGCTGATCTGGCTGGGTGTCACGGTGGCCGCGCTGATGCTGCTGGATTGGCTGTGGGCGGTCATCGGCCTGATTGCGGCGGCGGTATGCTTTGGGTATTACCGTTGGCTTTCTTATAGCAAATTCGGCGGTATTACCGGCGATCTGGCCGGGTGGTTTTTGCAGGTGACTGAGCTGGTGTGGCTGGCGCTGGCGGTGCTGCTGGACAAGCTGACTTAGCATAAATCCCGGCTGAAAATACGAGGTGAATGGTTATGTATCTGGTGATTGGCGGCAGCCATCAGGGCAAGCTGGTATGGGCGCTGCAGGAGTTTTCACTGAAGCAGGAGCAGGTGGCGGACGGTGCGGTGCTGACCTGGCAAAACGGTGCGCTGGAACTGCCCGCGGGCGCGGCGGTGCTGGATGATCTGGAGGCGCTGCTGGCGCGGATGCAGCAGGCCGGGCTGGCGCAGCAGGAGATAAACGCGCTCTTGGCCGGGCTGCCGGAGGATATGGTCGTCATCTGTGATGAAGTCGGCCTGGGGCTGGTGCCGGTGGAGGCTGCGGGGCGAGCCTACCGCGAGATCGTGGGGCGTGTGTGCTGTGATCTGGCGGCGCGGGCGCGCGGGGTGATACGCATTTATTGCGGGATGCCGCAGGTGCTGAAGTCGGAAAAATCAGAAAAATGATAAAAGTCAGAAAAGACGGCTGATGGGGTGGTGGTAAATATCAGATGGAATTGATATTGATATGCCGCGGCAGGATCGCAGGCAGCCTGCGCCGTAACTAAGGCCGCACGGACGAGCCGCTTTAATTTCAAAAAAATCTAAAGACAAAATGGGGGAAGCAATATGAAATGGGATTTTCTGGTGGAAGCCCTGGAAAAGATGGGTACTAACATAATCAGCTCGGCGTTGATACTGATAATCGGTATGATCGCCATTAAGCTGGCGTTGAAATTTGTGGACGGAATTTTCTCCAAAAGCCGTCTGGATCCTATCATTATCGGGTATGTCCGCACCTGTGTCAAGGTGGCGCTGTATATCCTGCTGGCGACTATCGTACTGAGCAATATGGGCGTTTCCATCGTATCAATGATCGCGGTTATGTCGGCGGCTTGTGCGGCTATCGCTCTGGCATTGCAGGATAGCCTGTCCAATCTGGCGGCGGGTATTCTCATCATTATCAACAAGCCGTTTGACCGCGGCGATTATGTCGAGACTGCTTCGGTAAATGGTGTGGTGGATGAGATCCATCTTTTTAATTGCCGTCTGCATACTTTGGATAATAAATTCGTGGTAGTGCCGAATAATACGCTGGTCGGCGGTGTTATCACCAATTACTCCTATGCCGAGAATCGCCGCGTCGACTCGGTGGTATCGGTGGGATATGACGATGATCTGGACAAGGTAAAGGCTACTCTGCGTGATATTGCGGACAGAAACCCGCTGATTCTGAAGGATCCCGCTATGCTGATCGGTGTGACAGGACACGGGGAGTCCTCGGTAGATATTGATTTCCGCGTGTGGTGTAAAAACGAGAATTATTGGGCAGTTTATTATTACATAAAAGAAGAAATCTTGCGTGCCTTCCAGCGGGAGCAGATCAGTATTCCGTATCCGCAGCTGGATGTGCATATCAAAAAGGAGGATTAGGTCTTGGTATATGATCTAATGATCGTAGGCGGCGGTACGGCAGGCCTGACGGCGGCTCTTTATGCGCTGCGCGGCGGCCTGAGCGTGCTGCTGCTGGAGGGCAGTGCGCCCGGCGGGCAGATAATATCTACCCCGTCGGTGGATAATTACCCGGCACTGCCGGGGCTGAGCGGTGTGGATTATGCCCAAAAGCTGCTGGCGCAGGTACACGCACTGGGGCTGACGATGCGCTATGAGCAGGTATTGGAGCTGTCTGCGACGGGGGATATCAAGACCGTGCGCACCAAAAAGGCCGAATATCAGGCCAGAAGCATCATCTGGGCGGCAGGTGTGAAGCCGCGGCTGATCGGCTGCCCCGGTGAGCAGCGGCTGACCGGACGGGGAGTATCCTATTGTGCGACGTGTGACGGTGCGCTGTATCGCGGGCGCACGGTGGCTGTGATCGGCGGCGGCAGTGCAGCACTGACCGAGGCTCTCTTTCTGGCGGGTATCTGCCATGAGGTGCATCTGATACACCGGCGGGCGGAATTCCGCGGTGAGGCTATATTGGCGGATAAGGTGCGCGCTGCCGGCAATATTATCCTGCATATGCAGACTGTGGTGGCCGAGATAATCGGCGATAAGCGGGTGGAGAAGCTGCGTCTGCGGACGGGCACGGCAGAGCGTGATCTGGCGGTGGATGGTGTTTTTGCCGCAGTGGGTCGTGAGCCGGAGAATGCCCCGCTGGCCGTCTGCATCGAGCTGGACGAGCAGGGTTACGTGCCCGCCGGGGAGGATTGCCGGACGACGCAGCCGGGGCTTTTCGTGGCCGGGGATTGCCGCAGGAAACCGCTGCGGCAGTTGGTGACTGCGGCTGCTGATGGAGCTGTGGCAGCGACGGCGGCTATTGAGTATTTGCGGCTGCAGGAGCGTTGATTCAGGCTGGCCTGCCTGCGTATTGTGTGCGCGGGCGGGTGGGTCTGTCTGTTTGGATGGCTTTTGGTGCGCTGATGGGCTTTTGTGGTGCAGATATAATTGATAATGAGCTATCCCGCACGGGATAGAGTGATAATGTAAGGAACAAAAGAGAGGGAACGGATCGGAAATGGATAAGAAGCACGTGCATATTTTGGCGACCGGCGGTACTATCGCCGGCATGGCGGATTCGCCGATAGATCTGCTGGGGTATACTGCCGGTGCAGCCAGCATCAGGGAATTGCTGGACTCAATCCCGGAGATCAATATGCTGGCCGAGCTGCAGACCGAGACTTTCTGCGGTATTGCCAGCGAGAACGGCTCGCCGGAGCTGTGGATCAGCATCGCACATCGTGCGGCCGAGGTATTGGCTGACCCTGCGGTGGATGCGCTGGTGGTGACATCCGGCACTGATACGCTGGAGGAGATGTCGTACTTTCTGGATATAGTGCTGGATGACAGCAAGCCGGTAGTCGTGGTGGGTGCGATGCGGCCTTTTACGGCATACAGCCCGGACGGTACGGTAAACCTGCATAACGCCGTAGCGGTGGCTACTGCGGAAGAGAGCGCCGGCAAGGGTGTGCTGGTGGTGATGAACGATACCATTATGACCGCGCGCGGCGTATCGAAGGCAGACAGCTTCCGTGTGAACACTATGACCGGCGGCGAGTTTGGTACGCTGGGCTGGGTGGCGGCCGGTGACGTGCATTACGGTGGTCTGCCGCTGCGCCGCAGCCGCAAGGATGCGAATATTGATCTGGCGGCTATCACCCGGCCGGAGAAAGTAGAGATATTCTATATGGCCGGCGGTGCAGACGCCCGCCTGATGCATTATATGGCCGAGCTGGGCGCCAAAGGCGTAGTGCTGGCCGGGTTTGGCAGCGGTACGTTCTCGGATGCTGTACGCAGCGAGATCGAAAAGCTGCTGCAGCGCGGTGTGACGGTAGTGCTGACCTCGCGGGCACGCTCCGGCCTGGTACATAGCTCCCTGCCGGGGCTGATAGAGGCCGGGGATCTGACGCCGCAGCAGGCACGGGTGCTGTTGATAGCGGCGCTTTCGGCCGGAATGGATCGGGAGAAGGTCAAACGCTGTTTTGAGATATATTGATGGGGCGGCAGCAATATATATAGCATAATAAATGCCGTTTTATTGAGGTGGAATCAGCCCCGATGCTGTTTGTTTATTATGCTGTGGCGGCGCTGTTGGTGATCGTGCTTTCGATGAAGCTTTCTTATCACGTGGATATGCTGGATAAAAAGACCGACCTTTCCGGGGCGTTCCTGGGGGGTGTGATGCTGGCGGCGGTGACTTCGCTGCCAGAGCTTTTTACCAGCATTTCTTCGGTGGTATTCCTGAATATTCCGGAGATGGTGGTCGGCAATATTCTGGGCAGTAATCTTTTTAATATCACATCGCTTTCTGCCATATCGCTGATCGGCTTTCGGACGGTGATGCATACTCAGGTGGCGCGCAGCCACAGCAATACGGTGGTTTTCTCGCTGTTGATGTATGGGCTGCTGACTCTGGTGGTATTGGATCTGTGTCACATTTATTTTGCCGGCTTTAATATCGCTTCGTTTCTGATAATCGTGCTGTACGCTCTGGGAGTCAGGAGCCTGAGTACCGATATGGATGTGGCCGGCAGCGAAGATGATGGCCATAGCGATATGACGGTACAGCAGATATTGCTGCATTTTGTGCTGTGCAGTGTGCTGCTGGTGGTAATGAGTGTCGCTATTACCCTTATCACCGACCGTATCAACGAACGCTATCAGCTTGGTGCGTCCTTTGCCGGGGCGGTATTCCTGGGGGTGGCAACCTCGCTGCCGGAGCTGGTATCGACTATCCAGCTTATCCGTCTGAATAACTACAATGCTGCCTGCGGCAATATCCTGGGCAGCAATCTTTTTAACTTTATCATTATGTCGATATCGGACTTTTTGTACAGCTCGGGGACGATCTATATTTTTGATTATCAGTCCTGTGTGTTGTTGGGCTGCGGTGTGGCGGCTACCATCACGATGATGGCTTTTGTAATGCTGAATCGCCGCGGAATGATACATCGGCCGGGTAAAGTCGGTACGCTGCTGAATCTGCTGCTTTTGCTGCTGGGTGTGGCGCCTTATGCGGCTTTCCTGCTGTTGACAATGTGATATGCGGTGTGCTGAATGAGTGCGATAATAACGGGGTGTGACGATGTTGGATAATAAATTGGCGGGATTGCTGCACGGCTCCTGCATCTGGCAGTATCTGAGCGAGACAGACCGGCCACTGGTGCTCTACGGTATGGGCGACGGTGCGGATAAGGTACTGTGCCGTCTGGCGGAGCGGGGGCTCAGTGCGGCGGCTGTTTTCGCCAGTGATGAATTCGTGCGCGGGCAGAGCTTTGCCGGGTTTACGGTGGAGCGTTATGCCGATGCGGCGGCGCGGCTGGGCGATATGCTGGTGCTGGTGTGCTTTGGCACGGAACGGCCGGAGGTAATAGAGCATATCTCGGCTATCGCGCGGGAGCAGCAGGTGCTGGTGCCGCACGTACCGCTCTTTGGCGAGGCACTGGTGGACGAGCCCTTTGTAGCGGAGCATCGGGATGAGCTGTTGGCTGCGGCGGATATCTGGGCGGATGAGGAATCACGCCGGGTGTACCGCGGCTATTTGCAGGCTTTGTGGTCCGGCGAGCTGGCGGCGATGCGGGATGTGGAGAGTGACCGGGCAGGTATCTGGCAGATACTGCAGCCGGGCGGGGATGAGGTCTTCCTCGATTTGGGGGCTTATGATGGGGATACAGTGCGGGAATTCCTGGGGCAGACCGGCGGGCAATACCGCCAGATCTGGGCTTTTGAGCCGGATATTAAGAACTACCGCAAGCTGAGCGCGGCGCTGGCGGATGATGCGCGGGTGTGCTGCCTGAATCTCGGCGTCTGGCAGGATAGCGGGCAGCTGCTGTTTGCCGGCAAGTCCGGGCGTAATTCCTCGCTGCAATTCAATGCGGCGGGCAAG
>JAFQHB010000103.1 GCA_017398165.1 Bacillota bacterium | reverse complement strand
GGGCTGGACAGCGGTCTGCGTACCGGTGATATTATGAGCGAGGGTATGCAGCAGGTAACCTGCTCGGAAATGGGCGACGCTGTGGCTGCCGCTATCTGAGTGATCTGATACCGGGCTTAGCCGGGTATCGGCAGGGGCAGTGCGCCAGATATTGTGCCCATATCAGTAAATTTCCGCTAAAAATTACAGATGTAGAAAAAAATTCATACTATTTTCATACTATGGTATTGCATTTTTTGATATGATGTGATAGAATTAATCGGTAATAGCTTAATGTAGTTAAATTATTCTGCCAGATTGAAAACGCATACAGGAGGTGAGATCATGGCAAACATCAAATCTGCAAAGAAAAGAGTTCTTATCGCCGAGGCTCGCCGGGTCAAAAACGCTGCTGCCCGCTCCAAAATCAGAACTGCTATCAAGAAATATGAAGCTTCTCTGCTCGAGGCCTCCAACAAAGAGGAGACTCAGGCTCTGCTGGTTGCTGCAATCAGCCTGCTGGATAAAGCAGCTCAGTCCAACCTGATGCACAGAAACGCTGTTGCAAGAAAGAAGTCTCGCATGGTTTTGAAGTTCAACAAAACCTACGCTGCTTAATTTTTGTTGCGTGAGATAAGCAGAAGCATTAAATAAAAGACTTTAATAAAGTTTGTGGAAATTGCCTGATATTTTTGTATCAGGCAATTTTTTTGTGCCCTGATGCGGCGGGCAAAGCGGCGTTATATTCGTGGTCGGCCTTTCATAAGATTTTATAAGAGGTCAGGAGGCGTGCCATGCCGGGTAGAATGAATGAAAACTATATGAGCGCCCGGCCGCATAGCAGGCGGCTGGGGCTGGTGATATTGCTGCTTTTAACAGGTGTGTTGAGCCTGGGGCTGTGGCTGCCGTCAGGGGAGAGCAGCGCAGACGATGGCCTGAATGTGGATATTCTGGGCGGCCAGGGGGCGGCTGCGGCAGATGAATGGCCGGGCAGGCTTTCGGCTGATAAAGCCAGTATCTTCCTATGGGATCAATATCGCCGTCGGCTGGAGGAGGCCGCCAAACAGGTACGGGTGGCGGTATATTCTACCCACAGCTCAGAGAGCTATACGTCATCGGATGGGGCTGCCAAGCTGTATGGTGAGCTGGGTGGTGTTTATCGGGCATCCGAGGTAATGGCGGAGCGGCTGCGGGCCGCGGGTATTGGCGTGGTGGTGGATGAGACCATCCACGATTGGCCGGATTGGGAGAAATCCTATAATAACTCATTGGAGACGGCGCAGAAGCTGCTGAAAACCTATACCGAGCTGGATATTCTGATAGATATGCACCGTGACGCAGGGGTGAGCCGTGAAAACTCCATCGTTGATATCGACGGCAGGACGGCGGCGCGTCTGATGCTGGTGGTGGGCAGCGATCAGCGCTACCAACATAATAACTGGCGCGAGAACGAGGCTTTCTCGCAGCGGATAGCTGATATAATGGATGAAATGTATCCCGGTCTGCTGCGGCGGGTATCGGTGCAATCCGGGCGGTATAATCAGCACGTGGCGACTAACGCCATATTGGTGGAGATGGGGACGACGGAGAACACCATTGAGGAGGTAGAGTATTCGGCGCGGCTGCTGGCCAATGTGCTGCAGCGGCTTTTGGAGGATAATGAGGGATAGGCTTGGGGGGTGGGGTGTGTTTATACCGCACCCCATATTGGTTTTGCCTGTCCTTATGGGTCGGATACAGGCGGCAGCTTTGGTATTGGGGAGGTTTGTGATAAAATTGGATTTTATTGGTGCTTGGGTGTTTGCATTCGGCGCCGGATGTGATACAATATTATATTGAAGTAGACTGTATTGCGATGCGAATTGCACCGGTGCGGGAGGTGAGAGGCTATGGGAGACGAAAAAATGAGCAGGGGATCCTCTCTGCTGGCGGCGGCTAATATCCTGATGCTGACGACGATAGCCTCCCGTATCCTCGGCTATCTGCGGGATGTACTGATTTTTGCCAAGTTTGGCCAGAACAACCTGACGGATGCCTATAATGCGGCTTTTTCGATACCTGATTTCCTCTATATGATACTGGTGGGCGG
>JAFQHB010000102.1 GCA_017398165.1 Bacillota bacterium | reverse complement strand
GGGCGACGGCAACGGCACTTTCCGTCCCAATGACACCATCAGCAATCAGGAGGTTATCACCGTCCTGATGCGTACCTTGGGCTACAACGACAACCTGACCGGTGCATGGCCCACCAACTACGTTACCCAGGCTAACAAGATCGATATGCTGGATGACGTAACCATCGTAGCTGCTGCTGCTGCAAAACGTGGCGACGTAGCTGTAATGGTAAGCAACACTCTGGATGCTAACCTGGTAACCTATGACAAGGATACCGACGAGTTCGTTAAGAAACAGACCACCAAGGGCGGTAACACTAACGAAGATATCACCCTGCTGGACGATGCTTTTGACGGCAAGTTTGCAGAAGTTATCGGTTTCGCGGCTGTAGATGAGGTTCGTGATGCTGCTGCTGGTACACTGAACTGGAAAGGTGTAGCCGATGATGGTAAATATGTTGAGGACACTGCAAAACAGTCTAACTACATCATCGATGCTGATACCCGCGTATCTGTAAACGGCAACGGTCTGTTTGATCTGGAAGGTCATCAGGGTAAAATTTACTACACCATTGATAATGGCAAAGCTTATGCCAAGTTCATTGAGGTAGAGTCTTACAAGAAACTGGTAAGCGACGCTCCCACATATGATAAAGAGAACGACAAAGTTGTTGTTAACAAAACCAAATACACTGCTGCTGATAACTTCATCGAATATGGTGAAGATTCCCATGTAGCAAAAGAAGAGAAGAACAGCAAGTATGCGCTGTACTTCAACGATGACGATCAGGTTTATATGGTAAAATCTGACTTGGATGATACCGATAGAGCTTACTTCGTTAAATCTGTTGGTACCAGCACTGCTAAACTGGTAGGTAACGCTACCGAAACTATCGATGCTGATGAGGATTCTCTGGTTTGGACCGAGGGTGGCTTCATCACCACTGCTGAACTGGAAGTTGGCGACGCTGTTGTTAAGATCGACGACGATCTGTTTGTAATGGCTGACACCAAGACCGGCGTTCTGAAGAGCGCTACCTCCACCAAGTGGAACATCGACGGTACTTCTTATGTTAAGTCCATCACCACCGAGCAGGGTACTACCAAAGAAGCTGCTATTTTGGATGACGAGTACGAGAGCGACGCTGCTGATATCGAAGATATCTACGGCAACACCGTTACCTACCTGATGAACCAGGATAATTCCGTTGCTGCTATCATCGTTGACGAAGTATCCACCGGCACCAAGCTGTATGGTATCGTTGTTGACGGTGATGACTCCACCGGCTCCTGGAAACAGGGCACTCTGAGCAGCGTATCCATCTTCACTGCTGAGGGCACCACTGTTGAGTACGATTTCGACGACGATTTCGCCAACGAAGCCGCTGACGAGGCAGACGAGCTGATGGGTCGTCTGGTAGAGTACAAACTGAATAAAGACGGCGAGATCAAGACTATGGAGCTGGTTGCCGAGTCTCTGATGACCGTGGCTGACGGTACCGAAGTTGTTGATGTTAAGAACAACGCTTACCTGGTAGGTAAAGAGAACTTGACTCTGGCTTCCAACGTAGCAATCTTCGAGGTTGACGTTGACGACAACGAAGTCGATGTAACTCTGGTTACTCGTGCAGCTATGCTGGCTGAGGATGACATCCAGCCCGGTGTACTGAACGGCATCACTGCTGGTACTGACACCGTTAATAATCTGTGCTACTTCGTATATGCTACCAATACCAATGGTGCAGCAAAAGCTGTTGCATACACCAACGCTGGCAGCACCACCAAGTACTTTGGTGTAATTGACGAGTTTGACTATGTAAGCGCAGACGTTGACCACGGTGTAACTCTGGTTGGCGATGACAACGAGTACGAATTCGCAGCAATCAAAGATGCTCAGGGCAATATTATCGATTACGCAAAGGGCGGCTCCACCGATGATGACCTGATCATCTACACCAAGTCTGGTGACGATATCACCGTTAAGTATGCTTATGCTGACAAGCAGAAAGCCGGTCTGGCTGGCGCTGCTGAGGTTAAGGGCTATGTTGATGGTCTGATCACTCTGGTTGATGGCGCTACCATTACTCCTGCAGAGACCGAGGAAGAGGGCAAGACCACTTACACCAACATTATGACTGATGCCGAGACTGTTGTTTATGTGATCAACAACAAGACCGGTAAATATCAGGAAGGCACTCTGGATGACATCGCTAAAGGCGACATGGTTTACGTTCCCCTTATCGATGACGACGGCTATGCTGATCTGGTAATCGTTGACGAGTACGGCACCTACCCCGTTGAAGATGACAACGAGGAAGAGACTCCTGGCGAAACCACTCCCGAGCAGGCTTAATCTCTAACTGCTAAAACAATCAACCCAACTTCATTGAGTTAGGCTGAATAGAAGAAAAGGGCGACACCTTGTGGTGTCGCCCTTTCTTTTGCTTTGGGTGGGCATACCAAAAGGCGATCAACCCCGGATCTGGGGCGATCGCCTTTGCTTGTGCTATTGAAATTATTACTTCAGGAAGCCGCTGATGATCTGTGCCTCTGCCTCCTGCTCGGTCAGGCCGAGGGTCTGCAGCTTCAGTATCTGCTCACCGGCGATCTTGCCGATGGCGGCCTCGTGTATCAGGCTGGCGTCAATGTGATTGGCGACGATCTCCGGGATGGCGGATATTTTGGCGCGATCCATAATGATGCCGTCACACTCGGAATGGCCGGAGCACGCCGCGTTGCCCACGATGTTGGAGTAAAACACCTGCACGCTGTCGTCCTGCGCCACCGAGCGGGAGGATACGCTGCACGATGCGCCGTCGCCCACCATCTCGACGTTGAAATGCGTCTCGCCAAGCTGCTGGCCGTGGGTCATTATCTTCTCGCGCACGATCAGGGTAGAGCCCGCCTGCAGCACCGCATCGGTGCGGCGGATGGTGGAATCCACGCCGCGTATCTGCACTGTCTCCATCTCCATACTGCTGTCCTCGGCCAGCTCGGCCACGGTGTGCGGATTCATCAACCGCTTGCCGCTGCCGTCACCTGCGCCGTAATGCTTCTCGACATAGCGCACCCTGGCGCCCTTGCCGACGAAGAAACGGTGCATACCGTCGTGCTGTGAATCTGCCGCACCGCCGTTGTGGATGCCGCAGCCCGCTACGATCAGCACGTCCGCGCCCTCGCCGATGTGGAAGTCGTTATAGACCACCTCGTTGATGCCGCTCTCGGACAGCACTACCGGGATGTGGATGCTCTCGCCCACTGTGCCCGGTGCGATTATCACGTCAATGCCGGAGACATCCTCCTTGCTGACGATCTGCACGTTGGCAGTGCTGTTGCGGTCGGCACTCTCGCCGTTCAGACGGATATTATACGCCCCGGTCGGCCGCTGATGCAGCTCGGCCACCTCGGCCAGCAGATCTTTGGTGATTTTATCGAAAACCGGCTTTTTATCGGTAAGATCAGTCATTACGCATACCTCCTTTGCAGACGGTATACTTGTAATCCGCGTGCAGCAGCGCCGGCAGCACCTCGGCGCCCGGCCCCTGCTGTACCACCTGCCCGCCGGAGATCACCACGATCTCGTCTGCGATGGCAAGTATCCGCTCCTGATGTGAAATCACGATAATGGTGGCATCGGTGCGGCGGCGCATCCCGTCGAAGACCTCGATCAGGTTATTAAAGCTCCACAGGTCAATGCCTGCCTCGGGCTCGTCGAAAATCGCCAGCTCGGTACCGCGCGCCAGAATCCCCGCGATCTCAATGCGTTTCAGCTCGCCGCCGGACAGCTTGGCGTCAACCTCCCGATCAACGTAATCCCGCGCACACAGGCCGACTTCGGAAAGATACTCGCACACCTGCACGGTGCTGAGCTTCTTGCCCGCCGCCAACGAGATCAGATCGGCCACCGTCAGCCCTTTGAAACGCACCGGCTGCTGGAAAGCGAAGCTGATGCCCAGTTTGGCGCGCTCGGTGATGCCAAGCTCGGTGATATCCTGCCCCCGGTAATGGATAGTGCCGCCGGTGGGCTGCACGATACCCATTATCGACTTGGCCAGGGTCGTCTTGCCGCCGCCGTTTGGCCCGGTAATGACGACGAAGCGCCCTTGCGGGATTTTCAGATCAATGTTTTGCAAAATTTTCTTGCTCTGCCCGTCCTGCTCGACGGTAAAGCAGAAATCCTTTAATTCAAGCAAATTCAGACCTCCTCTCAACAGGTCAGTTTCTCACGCAGGATACGGCAGGCCGGCAGCAGCATACCGCCCACTGCGTTGCCCAGCGTCATAATGATAAGCCATACGAAAGTGTGCATATCCCAGACGCCGGCCATCGAGAAGTAAAACATATTGGCCACACAGTGCTCAAAACCGCTGAGGATGAACACCGTAACACCAAAGAAAATGCCCAGATACTTGCCGAACTCGTGCCCGTTGCTACGGTAGCCCTCCACCGCAATATACATCAGTACGTTACAAAAAATCGCCAGAACGAAGATGCTCAGCGGCGAATCCGCCAGTTTCGTCTCACAGATGCCCAGCGCCTTGGCGCTCATCGCCTCGCCGACGCGAGTCATACGGATCAGCATCGCCGTGCCCCAGGTGCCCACCAGATTGCCCAGCCAGACATTCAGCAGGAACATCAGGTAAGAAGGCTTGTTCTCCAGCACGTAGCCCACCTTGCCGGTGAAGAGATTGAAACCATTGACACAAACAGTGAAAAGACCGACCGTAAAGAATATAGCCCCCAGGACTTTATTATCCAGAGCCAGGAAAACAGTACCGCCCAGGCTGATGCTCATACCGGCCATAATGGCGTAAATAAAATCTGCCAGCGTTTTCTTCATAATATTTAACATCCTTCCCAATGTAAACTAATTATATCACAGTAAAGTATCGGACGCAATATAAAACAAATAAAATTGATAGGCTTTGTCTGTTATTCCTGCTCCTCCGGGCGCCAGCCCTTGCAGACATCTACCCACCGCACGAAGCCGGTGTGTTGCTCCAGCTCGGGCAGGGTCAGGCGTACTGCGCTGTTGCTGCTGCCGGCCGCGGGATACACTATCTCAAACCTCTGTAATGATCGATCCAGAAAAACTGATGCACCCCCCGCCGTTGCGAAAGGGCAAACACCGCCCACCGCGTGCCCGGTGAGTGACTCCACCTGATCGGCGGGCAGCATACGCGGTTTCAGCCCAAATTCCTCGCGGAAGTGCTTGTTATCCACCCGCGCATCACCAGCCGCCACCACCAGCAGGCAGCCGTCCTCGGTGCCGCCGATAAAGCTCAGTGTTTTGGCAATACGCGCCGGCTCACAGCCTACCTGTTCGGCCGCCAGCTCTACCGTGGCGCTGGAATTTGCAAACTCCAACACGCGATCTGACATGCCGACCCCGGCAAAATACTCTTTTACTTTTTCAATCGCCATGATGATCACCCTCATTGCCTTTCCGAAAATCATTATAATTGCCAATTATACCACAAAATCAGCGCCAAGACAATGGGCAAGAGCCGACACACCGTAAAAATAGCACCACAACACAAAAAGAAAGAGCGACACCACAGGGTGTCGCCCTTTTCTTCTATTCAGCCTAACTCGTTAGAGTTGGGTTGATTATTGTTGAGGTTACTGATTAAGCCTGAGTAGTAGGAGTGTCTACGATTTTGTTATAATCAGTGTACTCGTTTACAATGATGATATCAGCATAGTCATCATCGTCAACAGTGGGAACGTATACCCAAGCGTTCTTGGAGATATCGTCCAAAGTGCCTTCGATAGCTTCGCCGTCATCAGTAATTACACAAACCAGAGTGTTAGCGTCGGTCATGATGTTGTTCATCTCAACGCCAGTCTGCTCGGGATTGGTCAGATATTTGGTTACCCAAACGTCATCCTCGGTTACAAGCAGGCCGTCAGTGAAGCTCTTAACCTGTACGTAGTAGTTATGTTCATCGTTGCCCTTGCCAGGCTCGTTGCTCAGTGCTGCAACGATGTTGATGTCATCACCGGAAACGGTGTACATAATAGCATAGTCATCATCAACAGTTACGCCTTCAGCAACAGTGTACTCGTACTCGGTCTCGTCGCCTACCAAACGCATATCATTGTAGATAGCATTGCCATTTTCATCGGTATCGCCATCCAGATCCAACTTCATAGCGTCAACAACGCCATAGTGGTACTTAGTGGATTCAGCATCGGTGTAAGCCAGTGCTCTTGCAGTACCGTTGGTATTTACAAAGTACTTAGCAGAAGCCTTAATTTCCAGAGCCTTGCCATCAGATACTTCAATATCAGCAAAGGTTACAGGCTGAGGATCGAAGTCACCGCCGCCCAACAGAGCTGCACGGGTAACCAGAGCTACATCGATATCATCCTCATCTTCGGAAATCTCGAAAACTGCAACATTGGTAGCCAAAGTCAGATTCTTAGCACCTACCAGATAAGCGTTGTTCTTAACTTCAATCTCATCGCCATCATACAGATCGTTGGTAGCAGTGGTCAGAGCTTTGATCTCACCGTCTTTGTTCAGTTTGTACTCAACCAGCTGGCCAACCAAGTTAACATTCAGCATATCTTTGTTAACTTTATCTTCATCAACATCGTACTCAACAGTAGTACCCTCTTCGGTAAAGATGGTTACTTTGCGCTCGGTGCTGCTGCCCCAGTTAGTGTCATCGTCCTCGTTACCGCCAACAACAACGCCGTACAGCTTGGTGCCAGTAGAAACTTCATCAACGATCACTGCGGACAGGGAGTTATCTTTGTTCAACAGGTAGGTTACAGTGTTGTTGTAAACCTCATCCCAAGTTACACCAGCATCCTCATACTCAGCATCCAAAACCTGAGCATCATCTTTACCAGCATAGTTGGTACCATCAATGTTTACCTTAGCACTGGTAGAACTCTTAACAACGCCAGTCTTAGCCTCGGTCAGAACATACAGTTCATCAGGAGTAACTTCGATCAGCGCATCGCCAACTTCCAGAGTGGAAGGAGCAACGTACTCGGTGCCGTTCCAAATCAGAGTCTCGTCATCTTCCATGCTGACGTTTTCGGTGGTGTTGCCGGTCAGCTTGATGCTGTTACCAACAGACTCTACAAAGTATGCCTTGCGGGTATCATCCTTATCGGATGCTACAGCGTAAACCTGATCATCATCATTGAAGAACAGCTTCCATTTGCTGTTCTTGCCAGAGGTAGCAGTAACGTCTTCATCATAGTCAAAGCCGGGAGCAACACTGTAGGTCTTGTTGTTAGCTTCCAGTTTCTTACCATCCATAGCGGGCTTGTCGCCACCAACAGCAACGGCATAAGACTCTACTTCGATGAAACGAGCGTACTGTTTATCGCCGTCTTTTACGAAGTAAACTTTACCCTGATGACCAGCCAGATCAAACAGACTGCCGCCGTTTACAGAAACGCGGGTGTCAGCGTCGATAATCATAGCTTTGCCGTCATAATCAACTTCATCGCCATCTTTATCGATTACAGTACCCAAATTCCAGTTCAGCTGCTGCTTAGCGGCATCGCGAACCTGATCTACTGCCTCAAAGGAGTGGATATCAACATAGGTACCATCGAAAGCGTCGTCCAGCAGAGTTACATACTCGGAATCAGACTTGGTGGTCTGCTTCAGAACGAACTCGTCGGTATCCTTATCATAGGTTACCAGCTCGGTGTCCAGGGTGTTGCTTACCATTACAGCTACGTCGCCACGTTTTGCAGCAGCGGCAGCTACGATGGATACGTCATCCAGAACGTCTTTTTTGTTAGCCTCGGTAACGTAGTTGGTGGGCCAAGCACCGGGCAGGTTGTCGTTGTAGCCCAGCATACGCATCAGGACGGTGATAACCTCCTGATTGCTGATGGTGTCATTGGGACGGAAAGTGCCGTTGCCGTCGCCCTGTACCAGGTTCAGAGACTCAGCGGCGTTGATCCAGCCGGTGTACCATGCGCCAGCTTTTACGTCTTTGAAGCTGGGTTTGGAGCCCTCCAGCATAGTAGCGGTGCTCTCAGCACCGGAAGCGATAACAGCCATCTTAGCAAACTCAGCACGGGTGATGGTGTTCTCGAAACCGAAAGAACCATCTTCGTAGCCTTCAGTGATGCCCAGAGCAGTCAGTTTAGCTGCTGCGTCTACGGCAACGTTTGCCTGGTCAGCTGCATCGGTGTAGGTGGCAGCCAGTGCGCTGGTAGCAGAGAAAGCGAATACCAGGACTGCTGCCAAAAGACCAGTCAGTTTTTTCATTCTTGAATTCCTCCTAAGTATTTTTGATACGGCGGCCTCACCGCCGGTTTCCTATCGAAAGCCCTCCCCGGAACCCCCTCGCGGAGCTCCTCAAGAAGCTTTACACCATAAATACACCTGCCTATCAAGAAAACTTGCACTCTCTTGCAAATTTTTTTGAAAAAATCTTGCAAAAGTTTGCAGCCTCCCGTTTACGCCCGATCTGCCTCGCCAAATTCCCCCGAGGCTGTCAGCCCGCAGCATACACCGCCCTGCCGATAGGCGGCCTGGCACCCCATTTACGCCAAATTGCATACAGACTGGCAGTTTTGCAAAGATCATCCGGTACTCACAGATCCGGCTTGCGGCTGCTATGCCGATGCCGGCACAACGGTCAATTTATGGTAGGAAAAGACAGCTTTCCACCTATATCATTGTAATATTACTATATCCCGCACAAAAAAACAAGCTTTTTTCAACAATTTTTCAAGGTTTTTTTAGGCGAAATCCAACTTATTCCCCACTTCGCCGCCCCTCCCGGAGACATCCTGTGCAAAACTCACCCGGGCGGGCGGGTGTTATGTGCCAACAGAAGCGGTGC
>JAFQHB010000101.1 GCA_017398165.1 Bacillota bacterium | reverse complement strand
TGAAGCCCTCCTGGTTGATGGAGAGCGGGGCGGATCTGCTGGTGTACGGTATGGCCGAGCTGACCCTGGCCGAGGTGGCAGCGGTACTGGCAGGCGGCGGTACGCCTGCGGATTGCCGGCATATCGCGGGGCTGGCGTATCGGGCCGAGCGTCCGCCGCAGCGCCGGGTGCTGGAGCTGCCATCGCTGCATCAGGTACGCCGCAGCAAGCAGGCATTTGCTTCGGCTTTCCGTAATATTGATAACGAGCAGAATTTTTATGACGGCAAAATATTGGCGCAGCGGCACGATGATGAGTATTTGATCGTCAATCCGCCGCAGCGGCCGCTGACTACGCCTGAGATGGATGAGATCTACGAGCTGTCTTTTGAAAATCGCTGGCATCCTGATTATGACGCGGCAGGTGGTGTACCCGCCTTTGCCGAGGTGGAATTCTCGCTGCTTTCGCACCGGGGCTGCTTCGGCAGCTGTGCTTTCTGCACTATCGGGCATCATCAGGGCTCGATCATTCAGAACCGCAGTGCCGAAAGTATTCTGGCCGAGGCCAAACGCCTGACCGAAAAGCCCGGTTTCAAGGGCTATATTCACGATCTGGGCGGGCCGACGGCGAATTTCCGCGGGCAGGGCTGCAATAAAGCCAAAAAGTACGGCCCCTGCCGCGGCAAGAAATGCCTGTATCCCGAGCCGTGCCGTAATCTGAAGCCGAATATGCACGAATACAGTCATTTGCTGCAAAAGGTGGAGGCATTGCCGGGGGTCAAGAAGGTATTTATCCGCTCCGGCCTGCGTTATGATTACATTATGCTGGATAAAAACAGCTCCTTTCTGCGGCAATTGGTGGAGCGGCACGTCAGCGGGCATCTGAAGGTGGCGCCGGAGCATAGCCAGGAGACGGTGCTGGCAGCTATGGGCAAGCCGTCCTACAAGGTCTACAACCGCTTTGCCGAGCGTTTTGCCAAAATCAACGAGGAAGTGGGCAAGAAGCAGTATTTGCTGCCGTATTTTATCGCGGCACATCCCGGCTGCTCGCTGCGGGATGCGGTGGAGCTGGCGCTGGTGATGAAGCGCGGCGGCTACCAGCCGGAGCAGGTACAGCTTTTCCTGCCGTCACCCGGCTCGAAAAGCACCTGTATGTATTATACCGGGCTGAACCCGGATGATATGAAGCCGGTATACGTGGCGCGCAGCCGCGAGGAGCGGGATATGCAGCGGGCGCTGCTGCATTTTGCCCGGCCGGAGAATTATCCGCTGGTGCGCCGGGCACTGCAGAAGATCGGGCGTGAGGATCTGATCGGCTGGGGCTGGGAGTATCTGGTACCGCCGGAGGGGCAGCCCCCGGTGCGCCGTGGCGGCAGGAACGCCGGGCGCGGCAATAATGCGGATAAAAAGCGCGGTGCTGATAGAAAGATCAGTACTGACAAAAAATTTGGTGATAATAAAAAGCGGCCGGATGATAAACGGCGTGATAACGGCAAGAGCGGCGGCAGGGCGCAGGAGATGAAAAAGACCGGCGGGCGCGGTAAGCGGCGCTGAGATTGCCGCTTTATTGGATAATTATAATGGCCGGGGGTGAGCGGTGTGATACTGGGTCTGGGTGTTGACCTGATTGAGAAGGAGCGTTTGGCCGGATGGCTGGATAAGCTGGGGGCACAGCGGCGTTTCGCGGCGGAGGAGCTGGCACATGCCGCCCGCTCCGGTCGGCCGGAGGAGTCTTTGGCGGCGGCGTTTGCGCTGAAAGAGGCTTTTTACAAGGCGGCGGCACGGCTGCTGCCGGATATTGACGGCCTGATGTGGCGGGTGGCGCTGCACCGACGGGATGACGGCAGCCCGCAGGCCGTGCCGGAGCCTGCAGTGGCCGAATTGCTGCACCGGCGAGGGGTACGGCGGATACACCTGAGCATCACGCACGATCGCACGCAGGTGCTGGCGATAGTGCTGCTGGAGAGTGATGCGGCGGCAGCGCACGATACGGCGGCTTGGGTGTCTGCGGGCTTTGGGGTAGATGCCGCCGGTGCTGCGGAGGAGTTTATCGAGCTGGACAGCCGGTTGGCGGCAGGTCTGCTGCCGCTGCGGCAGGATGAGAGCAGCAAGTTTGATTATGGGCACGTGATGATAGCAGGCGGCAGCCGGGATATGCCGGGTGCGGCACAAATGGCGGCCGAAGCGGCACTGCACGGCGGTGCGGGTCTGGTGACGCTGACCGGCTTTGGCGATGTACTGCCGCTTTCGCCGGAGATCATCCGCCGCAGATTATCGCTCGATGATGTATTGGGCGGGATCAATGATTTTGTGCAGGATGATCGCTATCGGCGGCGGGTGCTGGCTTTTGGTATGGGGCTGGGCAGGGATGCCGCTGCGGCAGATATGGCGCGCTCTCTGGCGGGGCTGCCGCTGCCCAAGGTGATTGATGCCGATGGCCTGAATGCTCTGGCGGGGCACGATGTGCAGCCTGTCGATGCTGTGCTGACGCCGCATATTGGTGAGATGGCACGCCTGCTGGGCTGTGATACCGCTGCGGTGCGGGCCGATATGGCGGGTGCGGTGCGGCGGTGTGCCGATAAATACGGCGCGGTGGTGGTGCTGAAGGCGCACCGCACACTGATAACCGCACCGGGACAGCCGATTTGGCGCAATAACAGCGGTAACCCCGGTATGGCGGGCGGCGGCAGCGGTGATGTGCTGGCCGGATTGATCGCGGCGTGGCTGGCACAAGGGCTGGAGCCTCTGGCGGCGGCGCTGCTGGGTGTGCATCTGCATAGTCTGGCGGGTGATCTGGCGGCGGCTGAGTTGACGCAATACGCGATGACGGCGATGAGCATAGTGGATCACCTGCCGGCGGCGTATCAGCGGCTGCTGGCGATCAAGGGACAAATAGAGGCGGAATATAGCGGTAAATAATGCCGACAGTGGAGACGAATAAAGAAAGTGGGCGATATAATGAGCAATTTGTGGGAAGTATATGATATGTGGCGAATGGCCAAAAACTCGCGTCCTGCCTGGGTGGAGGTCGATATGGAGGCTCTGCGGCATAATTTTGCCGGTATCCGCCGTCTGGTGGGCGAGGATACTGCCATCACCGCTGTGGTGAAGGCTGACGCCTATGGGCACGGTGCTGTGCCGGTGGCACGGCTGCTGCTGGCCGAGGGTGCGGCACAGCTGGCGGTGGCGACTCTGGGCGAGGCTCTGGAGCTGCGCTCGGCCGGTATTGACGCACCGATAATGCTGCTGGGGTATTGCGGTGATGTGGCGGTGCCGGTGGCGGTGGCGGCCAATGTGACGCTGCCGGTATATTCGGCCGATATGGCGATGCTGATCGAGCAGACGGCTGCGGCATTGGGGCAGACGGCCTCGGTGCAGCTGGTGGTGGATTCCGGTATGGGGCGCATTGGCTGGCAGCCCACGGCGGAGGCCATCGTGGAGGCGACGGCGGTGGCTGCGATGCCGCACATCAGGATACAGGGTTGTTTCTCACATTTTGCGGCGGCTGATGCGGCGGATAAGGCCAATTCCTATCAGCAGTTGGCGGTGTATCGCGAGTTTACCGATGAGCTGATCGCCGCCGGGGTGGATCTGCCGCTGCGTAATATCGCCAACAGTGCCGCATTGATGGAGATGCCGGATGCACATTTTGATATGGTGCGGGCGGGTATCATTCTGTACGGCTATAATCCCTCGGATGAGGTGGATCAGACGCTGCTGGATCTGAAACCCGTGATGTCGCTGAAGGCACTGCTGACCTGTGTGAAGGAGCTGCCTGCCGGGCGGATGATCAGCTATGGCGGTACCTACATCACCGAGCGTCCGACTGTGGTGGCTACTGTGCCGGTGGGCTATGCCGATGGCTGGAGCCGCTTGCAGACCAATAACGGCTGTGTGCTGGTGGGCGGCCGCCGTGCGCCGATCATCGGGCGGGTGTGTATGGATCAATTTATGGTGGATGTGACGGGCATCGGCGCCAGGGTGGGCGACGAGGCCGTACTGCTGGGTGTGCAGGGTGATGATAGGATCGATGCGGATGAGATCGCCGGGCGTATAGGTACTATCAGCTATGAGGTGTTGAGCAGCCTGCTGCCGCGTCTGCCGCGGCGGCATATCGGCGCGGTGGAGCCTGCCGGGCAAAAATAACGCCGCAGGGGTTGCAATCCCGACCAAAGTAGTGTATAATAACAGTACAATTTAATAATAGCTGTCTTCGGGGCGGGGTGAGATTCCCCACCGGCGGTGAGTGTGCCATACGGCGCATAAGCCCGCGAGCGCAAGCTGATTTGGTGAGAATCCAAAGCCGACGGTTATAGTCCGGATGAGAGAAGATGCATACAGCCGGTGGGTATCCGTGTGGATGCCGCCTGGTTTATTGGCTGTTTTATTTAGCAGCCTGTCAGTTGATTTTGCAGCTCCCCGAGGTTTCTTTGGGGAGTTTTTCTTTTGGTTTCAGGCAGCTATTCAACATTTTACAGGAGGCGATATTGGATGCTGAAGAATGTCGGAAATGCTGCTGCGGGGGATGCACCCCGTATGGATACGCGTTTGATCGCGCGTATCGGTTTGTTGACTGCACTGTCGTTGGTTTTTTTGCTGGTGGTACCGCGGGTGTCGCTGGTGCCTGCCGCGCCGTATCTGCAATATGATATGGCCGATGTGCCGATACTGCTGGCCGGTTTTCTGCTGGGGATGGGGCCGGGATTTTGGGTGCTGGGTCTGGTGAGTCTCTTTCAGGGGCTGCTGCTGGGCGAGAATGGGCTGATCGGCGCGTTTATGCACTTTTGTGCTACCGGGGCACTGCTGTGGGTGGCCTGCACGGTGGCGGCACGCATCCACGGCGCCAAAGGCAAGGTGCTGGGGCTGGTGTTAGGCTCGGTGGCGATGATGCTGGTGATGGTACCGATGAACCTGCTGGTGACGGTGTATATATTTGGCCAGCCGCAGGAGGTAGTGCTGGCGGCGCTGCTGCCGGGCATTATGCCTTTTAATCTGCTGAAGGCACTGATAAACTCGGCAATATTTCTCTCTATCTATACAGTGAACGAGAAATTTTTTGCTGGTCTGGTGCGGCATTGATAATAACTGTCGGTATATGACGGATAAGCATTAAAAAAAGGGGCAGCGGGGATATCTTCGCAGTCCCTTTTGGCGTCGGTGCAGACGGTACTTGACTTGGCGGGCAAAAAGTCATAAAATATATAGATAGTGTCCTGTCCGGGCACATATTTTTGGAGGAGTTTTGGGATATGACTGATAATAGAGAGTTGATGAATACTGACGAGCGGCAGGCCAGAATAGTCAGTGCGGTGCGTGAGATTTTGCTGGCAGTGGGCGAGGACCCCGATCGCGAAGGCCTGCTGGAGACGCCGGAGCGTGTGGCCAGAATGTATCACGAGATACTTTCCGGCATCAGGCAGGATCCGCGCGAGCATCTGTACAAGCAATTTACCACCGACAGCAAGCACGGCGAGCTGGTGCTGGTGAAGGATATCGCCATTTACTCGATGTGCGAGCATCATATGCTGCCTTTTTACGGCAAGGCGCACATCGCCTATATCCCCAAGGATGGCAAGATCACCGGGCTTTCCAAGCTGGCGCGGATGGCGGACGGCTATGCGCGGCGGCTGCAGGTGCAGGAACGCCTGACTACGCAGATCGCTGATGCGGTGGTGGACGTGCTGGATCCCTACGGCGTGCTGGTGGTCATCGAGGCCGAGCATATGTGTATGACGATGCGCGGCGTGCAGAAGCCCGGCTCTTTCACCGTGACTTCGGCCGTGCGCGGTACCTTTGAGCGTGACGTGAAAGCGCGTGCCGAGGCTATGTCTCTGATCGTCGGTAAATAAATGATTTTGGCAAATAAGCACTATGGGCGGGAGGTCTGAATATGCTGGCCAAATTTGGTAAATTTCTGCGTGAGATAGTGCCGGTATTCCTGGTGGCGCTGGTCATCGCGCTGCTTTGCAAGCATTTCCTGGTGGATAATCGTGTAATACCCACCGCATCGATGGAGCCGACTGTGCCCACCGGTGGGCGGATGCTGGTCAATCAGCTGGCTTATCGCTTTGGTGAGCCGGCCTTTCAGGATATTGTAATATTCGAGCCGAATGACAGCACCAAGGAGGCTGTAGGGCGCCCGGATGATATGCTAAAGCGTGTTATCGGCCTGCCGGGCGATGTGGTGCAGGTGACGGATGCGGTGCTTTATATCAACGGTGAGGCTATCGACGAGCCTTATCTGATGGAGCCTATGTATTATGAGTTTGGCCCGGTGACAGTGCCGGAGGGGCACGTTTTCCTGCTGGGTGATAACCGCAACAACAGCTACGACAGTCATTTGTGGGAGGAGCCTTTCGTCCCGATCGAGAACGTAGAGGGGCGGGCGCTGCTGCTTTACTGGCCGCTGGATCGGTTTGGTTCTTTTTGATCGTCAGGCGGCAGTGAGTGGTGCTGCGCGCCTTGCCCTGTGTAGCCTCGTCATCTTCTCATCCTGATATACGGCAGGTACTTTCTGTGATTCTCCTTGTACGGGGGCTTGGGGGACAGTGCTATTTCCGCAGTTTACGCAGCGGCGAGAGATAGCGCAGGAACACTGTGGGCAGGCCGTGCATCAGATGCAGTGCGGCCATATAGGCCAGGCCGCTGATGGCGGTGGCCAGGCAGAATATTGCTATTTCGCTGTGTCCGGCAGCAGACATTACGGTGTCTGCTGCTTTTTGTATGCCCAGACAGACCGCGGCGGCCAGCAGCGGCTTCAGCAGGATATTGTGCCACTCGGGATGCAGGCTCAGGCCACGGCGCAGTGCCAGCATAGCCAGCAGGCAGCCGATGACGGCGAAAAGCAGATAGGCGGCTGCGGCGCCCGAAACGCCAAACATAGGGATGCACAGACGCAGTGCGCCTATATAGACCAGCCCGGATAGACCCAGTACCACCAGCAGCGATTTGACGCGCCCCATACCCTGCAGGATGCCGTCAAGAGCTGTCTGCATATAGATAAAAAATGCGGCGGAGGCCAGTATTTGCAGCGAAGGTGCGGCCTCGGGCGCTTTGAAGAGCCAGCGGCACAGTGGTTCGGCGTATTGGTGGAATAACAGCATAAAGGGCAGGGCGATAACGGCGGTGATATGCAGGCTCTGGTTGATACGGCGGGAGAGCTGCATCGTGTCGTTGCCGCTTTCGGCGATGGAGGGCAGCAGTGCCATCACCAGCGTGGCGGTAAAGATGCCCGGCAGATGTATCAGCGATAGCGCCACGCCCGAGAAGCTGCCGTAGGCACTGGTGGCCTCGGCGGCGGTGAAGCCTATCTGTTGTAATGTCTGCGGGATGATGATAGCCTGCAGCATTAAAATCCCGGAGGACAGCAGACGCTGCAGCGTTACCGGCATACCAAAGCCGAAGAAATGCCCCAGCAGACGGCGGCGGCTGATATCCGGCGGACGGTCCGGTGTGGTGCGCTGGCGGCGGTATTGCCGCAGGATGAAGAGCAGACCGCACAGCTCGCCCAGGACGGTGGCGGCGGCAACAGCGGCTACTGCTGCCTGCAGGCCGTGGGGCAGTGCCAGTATGACCAGCCCCGCGCCGGCGCCGACCCGCACCAACTGCTCGAGGTTTTGCGCCAGCCCGATGACGTAGATTTGTTTGGTACCCTGAAAGTAAGCGCGCAGGCCGGAGCAGACGGTGACCAGAAATATGGCGGGGCAGATGATACGCAGATAGGCCAGGCCGCGCGGCTCGCTGCAAAAGCGGGATATGAGCTGCGGTGCGAAGATGAAGCACAGCAGGCTGATCGTCGCGCCCAGTACCAGCAGCAGCGTCATACCGCAGCGTTGGATGCGCGGCAGGTTGTGATAGTGGTGCTGCCCCAGCTCGCTGGCCAGCAGATGACTCATCGCCAGTGGGATGCCCAGCCCGGCGGCTACCAGTGCGAATGAGTATATCGGGCTGACCATCTCGGTGATGCCGATGCCCTCCGCACCCAGCAGGCGCACCAGTACGATACGGTAGGCGAAACCCAGCAGCCGGGATATGAAATTGCACACCAGCAGCACGGCGGCACTCCAGAAGATATTTTGTAGTTTCACCGGGGTATCCTCTTGGGCGGGAAAGTTGTCACATTATAGCTATGCGCCGGTGTGGGGTTTATGCTTGTGGGGCAGCAGAAAAAAACGGCACTCTCCGGCATTGAGAGAGTGCCGCCCGGTTTGTTTTTGGGGCTAAAAGATGCGGGTGAGCAGGGTGGCTATGATATCGGCGTCGAAGATGGCCTCGCATAGCAGCGCCGATATCAGAAGCGCACGATCAGAAAGAGGGGCGAGAGCGCGCTCGAACAGGGGCTGCAATACGTACAGGAAGATCATTCCGCCCAGCCCAAAGCGCAGGCTGGCATCGAAGCAGATGCGCCCCTGGAAATTGAGAAAGCGGCCGGTATAATCCCACATCCAGCCGCCGGTCAGCCATTCCATTATATAGCTGCCTGCCAGCTCGACCGCGGTGGTGAGCAGGATGATAGCAGCGAATATAAACAGCGGGCGGAGATTTAGCCTGCCAAGGCGCAGGGGGCGTCGGCGGGCGTTATTCAGTGTGGTTATCAGCAGCAGGGCGCCGCAGCCGTAGATCGGGCAATACGGGCCGAAGAGTATGCCGCGGTCGCTGTAGCCCCACCGGTAGACTACGACCTCTAAAAAGACTTCGTATGCCCAGCCGAGGATGGAATAGAGCAGGAAGCATATGAACAGGGTGGCGGGACGGCGGAGTTGCCTTGCCATTTGGGGTCACCTTCTTTTACAGGTTTGGTTTGGGGTGTGCTAAAAAGCGAAAAAGCCCCAAACGTGTCGCTTTTTGTATTGTGGCACAAAAAAGGCGGCAAGTCAAGGGCTTGGCAGTGGGGCTCAGCTATAATAATCCGGCAGAGAATCTATGAGGTCCCGGCCCGGCAGGTCGATATCCAGCACCCAGAAGAGTACCTCCAGCTTGTTGACCAGTGCCAGGATGAGCAGCTCGTGGTCGGCGCATAGGGTCTGGCGGCGCTGATCCTCCTCTACGGCCAGTGCCAGACGCCAACGGTATTCCTCGATCCTGGCGGCGATCTCGGCTTCGCTTCGCATTACAGCACCTCCGGCGTGTGTTTCGTGGGTCTATGCTGATAGTTTATTAGCGGCGGCGGGTGAGGGTGCAGGTATGCGGCGGACAAAAAAACAGCGCCCATGTATGGGCGCTGTGTGTTGCAAGTTTTTTTAACTGAGCAGCATACGATCGCTGGCCAGCTCCTCACCGGATACGGTGGCAAATTTGGCCAGCAGCATCTCGACAGTGAGTTTTTTATTTTCTTCGCCGCCGATGTCAAGGATAACTTTGCCGTCTTTCAGCATTATCAGGCGGTTGCCGTGGGCGATGGCGTCACGCATATTGTGGGTGACCATCAGTGCCGTCAGCTCCTGCTCGGCTATAATGCGGTCGGATATCTCGAGAACCTTGGCGGCAGTTTTCGGATCCAGTGCTGCGGTGTGTTCGTCCAGCAGCAGCAGCTTGGGCTGGGTGAGTGTAGCCATCAGCAGAGTCAGCGCCTGACGCTGACCGCCCGAGAGCAGGCCGACCTTGGTGGTCAGGCGATTCTCCAGACCGAGGTCAAGGGTTTTGAGCAGTTCGCGGTAATTTTCACGCTCTTTGGCGGTGATATTCCATTTCAGGGTGCGTGTCTGGCCGCGGCGCAGGGCGAGAGCCAGATTTTCCTGAATCTCCATATTGGCGGCGGTACCGATCATCGGATCCTGGAACACGCGGCCGAGATAAGAGGCGCGTTTGTATTCCGGCAGCCTGGTGACATTGGTGCCGTCAATGATGATCTGGCCTGCATCCACCGGCCAGACGCCGGATATGGCATTGAGCATAGTGGACTTGCCGGCACCGTTGCCGCCGA
>JAFQHB010000100.1 GCA_017398165.1 Bacillota bacterium | reverse complement strand
CAGGCCTGGGTGCGGGAGCATCACTCTTGTCCAGAGACTTCATCGTGGGGAAGAACAAAACGTCACGGATAGCCGAAGAATCGGTCAGCAGCATCACCAGACGGTCGATACCGTAGCCGATGCCACCCGTAGGCGGCATACCGATCTCCAGCGCATTCAGGAAATCCTCATCGGTATGGTTGGCTTCCTCATCACCGGCAGCAAAAGCCGCATCCTGTGCCGCAAAACGCTCTCTCTGATCGATGGGATCGTTCAGCTCGGAGTAGGCGTTGCACATTTCCCAGCCGTTGATGAAAAGCTCGAAACGCTCTACCTTTTCGGGATCACCGGGCTTTTTCTTGGTCAGCGGCGAAATGGCCAGCGGATGATCCATCACGAATGTCGGCTGCACCAGCTTGTCCTCACAAAATTCCTCAAAGAACAGGTTGATAATATCGCCCTTGGTATGGCGTTCCTCATACTGCACCTCATGCTCCTTGGCGATAGCCTTGGCGGCTGCATCATCAGCCACCGCATCAAAATCCACCCCGGCGTACTTCTTGATGCAGTCGATCATCGTAATGCGCTCAAAAGGCTTGCCGAAGTCGATCTCCACACCGTTATAGGAGATTTTGCTGCCGCCGCAGACAGTCTCGGCCAGATAGCGGAACATACTCTCGGTCAGCTCCATCATACCCTGGTAATCTGTGTATGCCTGATAAAGCTCCATCAGTGTGAATTCGGGGTTGTGGCGGGTATCCACGCCCTCGTTGCGGAAAACACGGCCGATCTCATAGACACGCTCCAGACCGCCCACGATCAGACGCTTCAAATAGAGCTCCAGCGAGATACGCAGACGCACATCCTCATCCAGAGCGTTATAATGCGTCTCAAACGGGCGTGCCGCCGCACCGCCGGCATTAGCCACCAGCATAGGCGTTTCGACCTCGATAAAATCGCGTCCGTCCAGGAAGTTTCTGATCTCCTTGATGATACGGGAACGCTTGATAAAGGTATCGCGCACCTCGGGATTCATAATCAGATCCACATAACGCTGGCGATAACGCATATCGGTATCGGTCAGCCCGTGGAACTTCTCGGGCAGCACCTGCAAACTCTTGCAAAGCAGAGTGACCTCTGCCGCGTGGATGGATTTCTCGCCCGTTTTGGTGGCGAAAACCTCACCCTTTACACCGATAATATCACCGATGTCGTATTTTTTGAAATCCGCATAGGCTTCCTCGCCGATGGAATCACGCGCCACATAAATCTGCATACGGCCGCCCATGTCCTGAATATTGCAAAAAGAAGCCTTGCCCATTACACGTTTGAACATAATGCGCCCGGCCAGCGATACGGTCTGGCCTTCCAGCGCCTCAAAATTCTCCACCACTTCGTTGCTGTGGTGGGTCGCATCATACCTGGTAATGGTAAACGGGTCCTTGCCCTCTGCCTGCAGAGCCGCCAGCTTATCACGGCGCACCTGCAGGATCTGGTTTACCTGATTATCCTGCTTTGCCAAAATGCTCACCTCAAAATCTCAAGCCCAAACCTGTCTTTTGCCCAACTTTATTAGTTGATCTCCAAAATCTTGTACTGAATAATACCCTTGGGTGCGTGTACCTCTACAATATCACCCTTCTTATGCCCAATGATCGCCTCGCCTACCGGGCTCTCGTTGGAAATACGCAGCTTCGCCGGATCGGCCTCAGTCGAGCCTACGATGGTATACTCCATTTCCAGATTGCGCGGGATATTCAGCAGACGCACGGTAGAGCCGATATTGATGCTGTTCTTGCTGCCGGTAGCCTCGATAACACGGGCGTTGCGGATTTTGGTCTCCAGCTCCACGATCTGGCCTTCCACCATAGCCTGCTCGTTTTTCGCGTCCTCATATTCCGAGTTCTCGCTCAAATCACCAAAGCCGATAGCGACCTTGATGCGCTGTGCGACCTCCAGACGTTTGACGTTTTTCAGGTTGTCCAGCTCGGCCTCCAGTTTCTCCAGGCCTTCTCTTGTCAACAAAACTTCTTTTTCTGCCATTTTGCCGCTTACCTCCATCTATTCTCTCTTATCTTAAATAAACCGTAAATATCTTATCCGAATCTGCCCGTAAGCTTCCTCCGTGTCCCCGTGCGTGCAGCAGGGGTCAAATCCAACGGACAGACGGGGACATACAGCCTCACCCGCCCAGGGATATCCCACTAAAAACCGACGGTCGGGGAGGTCATTCACAGCAAAACCGTCTGCTTTTATCCGCAAGGCAAAGCAAACAACAAGCATCGTCCGATGCTTGCCGCTAACTCCCCACATTAAAAATATTCATACTACTTAATAATAGCACCCGGCATCAGTTTTTGTCAAGCAAAATATCCGCCCCGGCCGCCGCCAGCGCCGCTGCCCAGCCTGCTGCAAACCACCCAAAAGCAAAACGCCCGCGAAAGCTGCCCGACAAGCGCACCATCGGCTCGTGAAAGACAAACACACTGCGCTCCGCCGCCCCCGGCACATCGGCAAAGGCAGGATCCAATATCAACAGCACGTCGCTGCTGCGGATGGTTTTTTTCACCCCGAATACCGGTATCGCCACACCGTTGGCCCGGTAATAATGCTCGGCCAGACTCAGTGCGCGCGCCCCATACAGCACCGGCCGCGCCTCTGCCGCCAGCAGTTCATCACAAAACAGCTTGTGCCATTTCTGCTCTACCCCCAGCAAAGCAGCCTGCTTGCCGCCCCAACCACCGATCGCCCGCCCGGCCTCCGCCACGAAAGCCCGCACCGCCAGCCGCCGCCCGTCGATAACGCCATCCGGCAGCTCGCCCGGCCAGCACAGCGTTAATTCCAGCGGCCAGCCAAAGCTGCCAAAGCCCCGCCGCCGCAGCCGCACCAGCACGGCCTCCACAGCACGCCGCATCCCATCCGGCGGCATAGCATAAAGCTGCTCCGCCGTCCACGGCAGCCGCAGATGTGCCACATCCACCGCCGCCACCTTGCCCACCGGCTGCACTTTCAGCCGCCACTGCTGCCAAAGTGCCTGCCAAAATCCCGGTTTTTTCTCCGCAAAACCTATCAGACAGACCGCCGCCATACCGCCTCAACTCGCTTTTTTTCACCATACACTTCTGCCCCAATATACGCCGCCCCCACACCTCGCAGAACCCCACCCCAAACAAAAAAAGAGCACCGCCCCCACCGGGCAGCACCCTTTCTCTATTCTCTATTCTCTAATTTGCCTTCTCGTTTCATCTTTCTTCTTACCGCCTGCCCAACGCCACACCATCACACAAACGATCAACCACGATCCATAAGCAAACCCAAATAACCCAAGGTCAAAATAGGTAAAGCGCATACTGATCCATGGCATCAACCAGGTACCCCAACTGGCAAGGAAGCTATACACCACCGCGATCAGCAGATACGCCACCGGCCACACGTTATACCGCCAGAAACGCCGCCAGAGCTGCTCCCGTGCTGCCCCGGCATCCGCCAGACCCACACTCAGCACCGCCCCGGCCACGATCATAAACCCAAGACCCAGCCAGACCTCCCAGCCTACCTGATAATAGCCAAAGAGTGCCCACGCCGTAAAAAGACCTATATAAACCAGCGCCGTCGCCGCCGCCAGAAAAGCCTGCTGCCGTGTGGCATTAGGCAGCGGTGCCGCCTGCGGGGATTCTTCACGCAGCGTCTCGGCCACAGACGGTTCCTCACCTTTCAGCAGCCAATCGGTACTGACGCCGAAAAACTCGCTCAACGCCAGCAGCCGCTCGATATCCGGCATACTCTGTGCGCCCTCCCATTTTGATACTGCCTGCCGCGATACGCCCACCGCGTCAGCCAGCTCCTCCTGAGAGATCCCTTTTTGCCGCCGCAACAGCAGCAGCCGCCCGGCGATATCCCGCGGCTTGCTCTCGGCTGTTTTGGCGGTATTCATTTCCATACTCATTTTGTCTATACTCACCACAATGCCCTCCCGTTGTTTTTGTCAGCCCCAGCATAACCGAAAAGGCGGTTGCCACGCCACCAACCAACGGCGGCAATTTGTCAACCAGCGGTTGCAGACCGCACCAACAGAGGGTTTTCCGTATTTTTATCTTACTGCTTTATATTTCCGGCGCGTCCTGATATGCTGCAGTTTCCCCGCCGCTCAGGAAAGCCGTCAGCTCCTGCTCTACCCCGGCCGCAGTATCCAGATGATTGAGCCGCCCGCGTACCGCCGCCGACCCGCGCAGCCCCTTGATATAAAAAGGCAGATGTGCGCGCATCATCCTGACCGCCATATACTCGCCGGACAGCTCCACCTGCCGCCGCAGATGCCGCAGAGCCATCGCCAGTATCTCGGCCCGGCCGGGCGGCGGCAGAGAGGGCAAACCGGCAAAATGACGCACCATATCCCGTATCAGCCACGGATCGCCCAGCATCCCACGGCCGACCATCACCCCGGCACAGCCGCTTTCCCGCATTCTGGCGGCGGCAATATCCACCGTAGTAATATCGCCGTTGCCCACCACCGGCACCGGCAGCCGCGCCGCCGCCTCGGCTATCAGCGTCCAATCCGCCTGCCCGGCATAAAACTGCTGGCGTGTGCGTCCGTGTATCGTTATCATCTGCGCCCCGGCATCCACCACCCGCGCTGCCAGATCCAGCACGTTCTGATGCTCGTCATCCCAGCCCAGACGCATTTTCACACTCACCGGCAGACTCACAGCCGAAGCCACCGCGTCCACTATCCGCGCCGCCAGCTCCGGCTGTGTCATCAGACGGCTGCCCTCACCGTTTTTTACGATTTTCGGCGCAGGGCAGCCCATATTGATATCCAGCAGCGCCACGTTGCCGCATTCCCCGGCCAGCTCAGCGATGATGCGTGCCGCCCTGGCCATCGGCTCAGGGTCAGAGCCGCAAAGCTGCACCGCCACCGGCGCCGCCTCGCCCGCGATGTTCAGTATCCCAAACGTCTTGCGGTTGCCATAGCACAGCGCCATATCGCTCACCATCTCGGTATAGACCAGCCCCGCACCCATATCGTGCACCAATTCACGAAAAGGGCGGTCGGTCAGCCCGGCCATCGGCGCAGTGACCACCGGATTGGCGGCCAGCAGCTCGGCAGGGGTCAGCATTCGCCGCCTCCCGCCGCCAGATCATCACGGTTCATATCATAAAGTATCTTCAGACCATCCAGCGTCAGCATACTGTCCACCACGTCCACCGATTCCGCCACCCGGGCGATAGCCCCGGCCAGTCCGCCGGTCGCGATGACCTTTACCTCGCCGCCCATCTCGGCCTTCAGCCGTTTGACGATACCATCCAGCAGCCCGGCAAAGCCATAGACCAAACCGGATTGCAGCGCCTGCACGGTATTGGTGGCCAGCGCACGGCACGGCACGTCAAAAGCCACCCTCGGCAGCCGCGCTGTAGAATTAAAGAGTGCATCCGCCGAAGACCCCAGCCCCGGTGCGATCACCCCACCCAGGAACTTGCCCTCCGCTGACACACAATCAAAGGTGGTGGCCGTCCCCAGATCGACGACGATCAGCGAGTTACCGTATTTCGCCCGCCCCGCCACGCTGTTGACAATACGATCCGGGCCGGTCTCCCGCGGGTTATCCAAGCAGATCTCCAGATCGGTGCGGATATCGCCGGATACCACCAGCGGCGACACATCCATATACTTGCGGCACAGCTTGCGCCATACATTCACCAGCGGCGGCACAGTGCTGGAAAGTGCAGCAGCCGTCACGTCCTCCAGACCCAGCCCTACCAACTGCAGCATATCCCGCAGCAGCACGGCATATTCATCCTCCGTTTTGGTCTTGTCGCTGGCACACCGCCAGTGATGCCGGCACTCCTCTCCCTGATAAAGCCCCAGCACCGTATTAGTATTACCGATGTCTATTACCAACAGCATCATCCAACACCTCATCCCAAACAAATTACCCGAATATTATGAATGAAATTTCCGTCAATATTCCATTCAATATTCCATCAGAAATATCCCATTAGATATGTAATGTAAAATTTGATTTAATTCTAATATGTTTTACGGTATTTGTCCAGTGCTTTTAGAAAAAGCTGGCATAAAAAAACAGTCGGCCCGACCCATAAAAGAGCCGGACCCACCGTTGTGACTCCAATCAAATACGCATCTCGCCGAAATTATCCGCCATACCGGCCACAAAGCCCCACTGACGCTGCATATAAAGCTGCAATTCGCGCGTGGCGGCCTGATAATCCGCCAGAACTGCCGATCTGTCGTCAAAATGCGCGGCAATGGCACAGGCCGCAGCATGACCGCTCTCTATACCGGACGAGATACCCTCGCCCATCGGGTTCAGAAAACCTGCGACCTCTCCGGCGAAAAGCACCCTGCCGACAGCATGATCAACACGGCAGCCGGGACGAATATGCGGCATCAGCCACTTTTCGGCCTTGACCTGCCTGTCTATCCGCAAGCCGTGTCTGTCCTGCATATAGGCGATAAACTGCCGGTAAAAATGCTCTATCCGGGCAGGATTCCTGACCGAGACGCCCAGCACCAGCATATCATCCTTGACATTGAACCACGCATCATACTCTGAAAGCTCCGGCTGCAAATAAGCGTAAAAATAATGATGATCCAGATCGATGCTGCCTTCATTAAACGTCTGAAAGGTGGTTATGTACTGGGGCTTTTCCTTAATCAGTTTGCGTTTGAAAGAACCGACCACACCCTCGCAGTCGATAACGTATCTGGCCTGCTCGGTATAAGTCTCGCGCCCCTGCAGCACCACAGTCACGATACCGTCAGCCTCGGTACAGGACACTGCGCCGGTGCGATCCCTGACCTCAGCTCCTGCAGCCGCCGCCCGCTCGGTCAGCCAGTTATCAAAGGACGATCGCCAGACATTCAACCCCGGCTGGCCAAAGGTAAGGTGATTGCCTTTATCATCGACCAGAACCATTCCCCTGTTCTCCGCCGGCGAACAGGTAGTCAGCTCCGGCACTTCCTCGCCGAAATATTGCTGCACCAGCCCCATCGTTTTCTTTATCAGACAACCGGAGCAGGATTTGTAGCGCGGTAGCTCACACTTCTCTATCAACAGCACTGTGCGGCCCTTATCCGCCAGAGTTTTGGCCGCGGCAGCACCGGTCGGCCCGGCGCCGATAACTATCACGTCATACATTATGTTCACCCTCCTCAGCGAGCTTTTACAGCGGCAAGCCCCGTTTCTTTATCATCCGCGCCACTATCAGTGCCAGCGCAATTTTGATCGGCTCAAAGAAGATATACGGCACGCCCCCCATTACAAAAGCCGCGGCGTAGCTGTCCAGATCCAGCAGCGCCTGTAATTGCAGCGCCCCAAAAAGATACACGAATACCAGCCCCAGCACACAGGCTGCTGCGCCGCGCACCCAGGAAAAATCTCTGCCCGCCAGCCACGATATCAGCAGCGCCGCCAGCACGAAGCCGTAAATATACCCGCCGGTAGGCGAGAAAAGCACGCCAAAGCCACCCTTGAAATTAGCGAAAAGCGGCAAACCGATACCACCGGCCACCACCCACAGCAGTACTGTCAACACCGCATCCCGCGGCGGCAGCAGCAGTGCGATCAGCATTACCGCCAGCGTCTGTGCCGTGATCGGCACCGAGCCCACCGGCACCGCCAGCTGCGAGCACACCGCCAGCAGGGCCGCCAGCATCGCCATCAATGCCTGTTTGCGTATATTCAGGCCCGTTTTTCCTGTCTTTGTCATCTTCCCAACCTCCACTAATAATTTTTACGCAAAGAATACATCGCCGGTCACCAGTGTGAACTCACCACCGCCCTCTTTCTCCAGCAGCAGAGAGCCGTCCTCGTTCATATCCAGCGCCCGGCCATACATCATATCGGTCAGCGTGGTGATCTTCACCCGCTTGCCCAGCGTGATGTTATTGGCCAGCCATTCCTCGCGTATCCCGGCGAAGCCCTGCTCATACAGCAGCGTATAATACTGCTCCAGACGGTTCAGCACGGCGGCGGCCACCTCCGCGCGGATTACCGGCTTATCCCCCGCCAGTGCCAGAGAAGTCGCAATATCCCTGATCTCCGGCGGGAACTCCCTGTTCAGGCAGTTGATGCCGATACCGACTACCACCCACTCCACACTTTCCATCGAGGCGTGCATCTCGGTCAGCATACCGCAGACCTTGCGCCCACCGATGTATATATCATTCGGCCACTTGATACCTGCATCATATCCCAGATCCCGCAGCCCGGCAGCCACGCCCACCGCAGTCGCCAGCGTAATCTGCGGCGCTTTATCCGGCGCGATCAACGGCCGCAGCACCAGACTCATCCACAATCCGTTACCGGAGGGGCTGCACCAGGCACGTCCCAGACGCCCACGCCCGCCGGTCTGCATATCCGCCACCACCACAGCACCGTTTGCAGCACCCTGCAGCGCCCATTTCTTGGCATATAGGTTGGTGGAATCCACCTCCGGCAGGTATTGGAAATCCCGCCCCATCCAGGCTGTATGCAGGTGCGGCTCTACCTCGGCAAAACGCACCCCGTTAGCCCGCAGGCGATACCCACGTCGCGGCGCCGCCTCGATAATGCAGCCTTCCTCCTGCAGAGCCTTGATGTGCTTCCACACCGCCGCCCGCGATATCCCCAGCCTGCTGCTGATGACTTCGCCGGAGATATAGCCCTCCGCCCCATACAACAGCTCAAAAACCTTGTCCCGTATTTCCATATATTACACCTCGCAGCGTTATTCGTATATTACTGTTATTACTGTCCGGCCTGCTGTCCGGGCAGCTATTGTCCTAATTATACCCCACCCGCTCCTTAATGTCAACATTGTTTTTTAATGAGGTTTACAATAGTTACAATTAACCCTGTCAGCAGCCCAGCCCCCCCTCAAAACAAAAAAACCGGCAGACGCAGCATCAAAGCACGCCTACCGGTCATAGTATTACTTATCTATACATTTTATCGAAACACAGGAAGTTTTTTGGGTAGTACCACGCACCACTTCTGTTGGTG